>JAQGOX010000142.1 GCA_028293365.1 Verrucomicrobiales bacterium
TGTCGTTACCTCAATGTTACTGGTTCGCATCTCATAAGCCATGATCTCCAGCGCCGCATCGATCAACCCGTTCGCATCAGTGAGTTTGCGTTCCGGTTCATGTTGTCGGGCGAAACTGAGCAAGCTCTGGACGATTTTCTGGCAACGCTTTGAGCTGGCCACTATCCGGTCAGCATAACGCCGTTGTTGAGGGTTCGTTTCCGTTTGCTGCAGTAGCTCCGCAAACCCGAGCAGGGAAGTGAGCGGATTGTTCAGTTCGTGAGTGACCCCAGCGATAAATTCACCGATCGCGGATAGTTTTTCGCGCTGGATCAGTTGCTCCTGGGTATTGCGTAGCGTGTGCACCGTTTCTTCAAGCTTTTCTCGCGATACCTGCAACCGTTCGGTCATGCGATTGAAAACTTGACCCAGTTCTCCACATTCGTCACGGGAGGTGACATTGATTTTGCGACTGAAATCACCGCGTCCAACGGCCTCGGCGGTATCACGAAGGTCACGGAGCGGTCTCGTAATATTGCCGATCAATATCCAAACCAACAGGGTGCTAAGTATCATTCCACCCAGTGCGACTCCCACAATAATCCGTTGCGTTGCTTCAAGTTCGGTTAACGAACGGTCTTTCGAATAGACCAGCACATACCCTAGTTTTGGGTCACCGCCCTGTGAGTTGAAGCGGCCTGCAAGTGCCAGATAATGTTCCTTGCCCAGATCGAGATCTCGAATCGCGGAAACCGGAACGGACGGATTTGAATTTGGCCGCGGCAGGTCTTTGAACAATGCCACACACCGCTCGAAGAGATTGGCTTTCTTTAAAGATGACGCCGCCACCACGCGGTCCGCCAGAAGCACAATGTCTGAGCCGGTGATCTGCTGGAACTCGCGCGCTTCCAAGTCGTCCAGTTGCACCGCAAACGTCAGGGTGCCAATGATTTCTTTATCCAGCGGCATCATAACGGGAACCGATATGACGTCGAAAAGGGAATTTCCCACCCGAACTACCAACGGTGGCGGATCGCCCAGCTCACGCGCCAGCAAAGTAGATTGCTCACTGTTCCTCGAAAACTCGGAGAGATCGATATCCTGCGTTTTTCGCACCGCGGCAATGACTGTTCCTTCATTGTTTTTGTATTGGACTATGTCACCGCCCAAATCGCGGCTGACCAGCGGTTTCAGCAGTTGCCTCAGTGTGTCCGGATCCTGCTGCTGGCAAGCCGCACGGTAGCGCGGCTCCTGTGCAATATTCCGAAACCGGAGCAGTAGATTTCGACCCCGAATGTTCTGCGAGTTTCGGAAGACACTTTCGGCGGTGCGCAACGCCTGTTCGGTATCCCCTTGCAGTTGCTGATTCAGGCGGCGATTCACCATGAACATGGTCGCCGCGACCAGAAGTACCATCACGCCGACTACTGCCAGCAGGACCTTTGTTTGAAATTTAAAATCCTGAAACCGTGTTGACATGGTTCGAGCCGCCCTAGTACTTGGGCAGGTCCTTGATCCCAAGAGAAAAATCCACTTTGATTTCGCCCGAGTCTGTTACCGTTATTTCTTTGGTTTGCGGCGGCAATCGCTCGTGCCAGGCCTTGAGCTTATAAGTGCCCACGGGAACATCGCCCAGCGTATATCGGCCTTTGCTGTCAGTGGTGGTAAAAAACGTGTTCTCCAGCACCAGGACGACACAATGCATATTCGAATGAATCGAGCAAAAAACATCCACCCGGCCGGCCTTGTCAAACGGGACTCGTTTTATCTCCGGATTCCTGCCTTCGCTTTTATAGAGTCCCAGATCGAAGTTTTTCGCCTCGGACACGGAAAAGACGTTGTGAAAAATTTCATCTTCGTTCGGCCATTCCACGGTCGTCCCCAGACAAATCGGAAGGATGTGAGGGTGAAACATGGCATCCTTTTGCGTCAGGACCTTCCTGGTTGTTCCGGACGCTGCCACGTGGTTGGTCATTGGTCCGTCGATATACACTACGAAGTCGTGCATCTCCGCATAATTGATTTTATCCACGAATTTGAATTTGCGGCTCTCGTAGTTTCCGCCGCCCCCCGCCTGTTCAATTCCGGGCTTGCCCTGGGCGGTGACCGTTCCGGTGACTGTCGCGGCGCTGCCTGAGAAGGCAAAAAGGCTTGCGGCGACGAGGATCATGGGGACACTCGTTTTTTTCATGCTCGCGCCGATCAAAATTTGAGCGCGATTTCAGCTCCCGCGAAATCTTCGTGACTGCGACGCTGGCCCCCAATTTCACGTCCTCGCTCGATTGTATACTCGATCTTCAAAACCAGATTCGGGTTCGGTTCGTAACCTAATCCGAAACTTAAACGCCAGATGTCATCCGTCATCGAGCGAAACAAGTACTGACCAAAGTCTCCATTCGCCACAATTGGAAATCCCTGGTTTGCCATGATTTGGCTGAACCGGGTTACTCCATAGAATTTTGGAGTGATATGACCGAGACCTTCGGCGTAATAATAGAACAGGTCACGATGATTGTTTCCGGCCGAATCATTGTCCCCATAAGCGATATAGCCTCCCGCTCCTTTGACATAGCTTCGTGGCAGATCCAGTTTGAAATCGCCCTCGACCATATTCGCATGAAAGCGGCTGGTAGACGCCTCTCCGCCGAGCGACCGGAAAAAGCCGTTCCCAAACCATGTTTCGGAAAACTGATCGTCGCGTGAGGATAAATCGCCCGTCCGCATTCCGCTTAAGCTCAAATGAATTTTTTGCACGGGAGTGTAGCCAATCCGTCCCGCGACCGACTTGTCGCCCGTGAAGTCATGCAGCACCGAATGGCCCCCATTCTGCACGGCAACGGCATACTGAAACTTCGAATACGACCCATACAGTTCGATCCCCTCATCGACTCCCCAGATATCACTCAACGAGTGCGAAATCAGCGGGTTGTTGAACGCGTAGCGGGCCTGATACTCCTCCCCAAACGGAATGTAAAAGCGCCCGGCCCGCACGTTCACCAAACCCTCGAGCGAACGAAATTTCAGCAGTCTCTCAAAATCAACATAAACCTCACCGATATGTGGATATATCTCGCCGAGATGATCTCCTTCCGGATTGTTTTCTCGAGTGGTTAAATTCAACTCAACGTATCCATAAACGTCCTCCCAGGCCTGCGCATCGAAGAAAAGTCGCGCTTCATCAACTCGAAACTCCGAATTGGGGAATTGACCGTGTGAACCGGTCTCGAACAGACCCGCCGCGATTTGACCGCTGACATTCACTTTCGTATGGGCGGTGACTTTATCGAAAACAGATGAAGGAGCCGACGATACCAGAGCCCCTGAATCGGACTTTTCCCGCGTTTCCTGCAGACTCGAAACTTTTGCGCTCAGAGAATCAATCGTTTGCTGCTGTTTCTGCAGTTGTTCCTGAAGAATGCGGTTTTGATCTCGAAGCAGTTTCAGTTGCGTTTCGGTTTCAGCACTGTCGATCGCGCGGCTTGGGAATGAAACTGCGGTTAGTAAAATGAGCGACACCCATAAGGAAGCGCGGCGGTGCCGCCGCTGGCTTCTTTCTTTCCTGCTGATAGTTGGCGCATTCATGGGCCCAGTTGGAACTGGCATTTTGGAGGCGGACTGGTTTAGAAACTTCCGGCGCATTTGTCA
>JAQGOX010000404.1 GCA_028293365.1 Verrucomicrobiales bacterium
AAATAGCTGCCAGCGCCGTCCGAGGCCAATGCATCAGGCGCGATATCGGGATAAGGGGAGGACGGCGGGTACGGGGCTGCGATTTGTATGAAATCTTTCCTTACAAGAACGTGACGCTTCTTATCAATCAACATGCCAGAAAGGTAAGCTCTGGATCCTTGAGACGCATATCGTCTTGTGACGAGCAAAAAATTAGTGCCGTCGGAACCAACGACGGGACGGTCTTCCTCTCTCGTTTGTTCGGGATCAATAAGGTCAGAATCCCCATTATCCATTAAAACGCCGTCAGGGGTGATTCGTGCTCCATGGACGGTTGTGTGTGTAACGTCGAATTGATCCCACACGACGAAGTAATTCTTCCCATTGCTCGCAATACTGGGCAGATGGGCCGGCGGCTGAGCGTTGACCGGCACAGGACTGTCGATTCCTTCCTCAGGTGATATTTCCGGGTCAATGGCAAGTGGATAAGCGGCTGCCAATAGTATGTTTTCAGGAATATGGACTGCCAGTCCGCCATCACTCCGTGCCGCTTCCAACGGCCATTTCGCACCGGCCGAATCGATGGCAGTGACGTTACCTATTTTAATGCAGGACACGCCGGCTCCAGTACTTGAAAAATGATGTCCCAAACGGCTCGATCCGACGTAATCGAGGCCGGCCACTTCCAGTTGAATTACTTGTTCACTTGCGTCGGCCGGCTGTGTGGGAAAGATCCATGTTACGAACATTCCATTCTCGCGGGCTTCCAGATGTTCGATGATGTCCGAATCACTCGCAATCAATCTTTGAGCTGTATTACCCGTTATCGTCCAATCGGCGCCTGCTTCAGAGCTGTTTATTGTTCCAGAACGTTGCAGTTGCGTTCTAAAGTGTGCGTTCGCCTGTGAACCGTAGGATTCGGAACTTCCCGAGGTCGTCGCGAATGAGAACCCATCACGGCTCAAAGTGCTCCGATATCCTCGTCCGCTCACTTCAACATTGGTTTCGGTGTTTCGAAATGAGTGAGTTACCCGTTCGATTGCCTCCCGAACCGGCTTCGATGCTGCCCCATGCGTAACCTCAGCGAAATCCGGTGAAGCCTCATGCCAAAATTCCCGGGCAAATGGAATTGTTCCCGATTGAACGATGGAATTCCGGCGCTGCTGGATTTTTCCTGCATTCGACGGTTGGGCTTGATGCTGAATTCCGGATGTTTCCTTATTCTGATGAGAACGAAAACCATCGGTCTCGCGGGTAGGCGCAAACCAATAAACGGAGATACAAAGCAAACAGAATATTAGGGCAATATTCCCTCTGCGGTTCGTTCCAAAACCTCGCATTCGACAAAGCTAATTCGAGAGGTTCCTTTCGCAATTCACCAACTGCCTAAATTTTGCTCGGGTAAACCCGGATTGAATTGTTTTGCGATAAACTTGCTCTTTGAGGGGGTTTCGGGAATAGCCCGGCAATTCACCGCCAGTGTGGAACTCCTTCCCCATCTGCGCTATCCGTGCCATCCGCGGTCAAAACTCCCCCAATAAAACTCTCCCAAAAATAATTGGCGGGTTCTGGAACGGAAAGTCGTTACTCATAAGTGAATGAACTTACGAATAACAATGAGGCCCGCCCACTGTTCGCCAGGTGGGCGATCCAGCTCACCCGAGGCCCCAACTACTCGCTCTGAAACCGATTAAAAAAATAAACTACAAAACCTTGGCGTGTTTTGCCGATCAGTTTCGCTATTATAATTAAAATATACGAATGACCCCGGTTGGGATGGTCTTAAAGAACTTCGGCGCCGGTGGTGGTGTTGGGGCGGGTGTTGCCAATTAGGGGAAATGCCGGGGACTGTGACAATCAATAGTGCCTTTCGCTGCCCAGTGCCAGGTCCTAACGATTGCCACACGGTTTATTCCCACGGTGGACTTGGTTTTTAGCATTTGTTCCGCCACCACTGCGCCGTCCAGTTGTCAGGTGGCAGAGCCTGTCGGGTAAAATTAAAAAAATAGTCGAGCCTGCCCTGACGGGCAGGTCGTTTCCGTCATTAGAGAAAGAATTGCCGTTTTATGAAGAAAATCCATCCGTATTTCCTGGCCATGGCTTGTTTGGCCGCAGTGGAATGCAACTTACTCGCCCAAAGGTCTGGGCCCCAAAATGCCATCAAATTAAATGTTCATTGGGACAATTCGAAGCTGGAAGCGCAGTGGCCGGCTCAGGTTTTTCGGACGGATGGCACGCCGGCCTTGCCAATCTTCGAACTTCAGCGTAGCACTGACCTCAATACCTGGTCCTCCCTGGACGGTTCGTTCCACGGGAACGGTGAACCCAATGGCCTCTTAAGCGCTCCGCTCCCGATGAACGGTTCGGAAGCGTTTTACCGGCTTTTGGCCCGTTTTTCTTCCGAACCCCCTACCGGAAGCCTGGCAAAAAGCGGTGCCGAAGTATTCGGATACGCGAATTCGTTAAGAGAGAAATTAGCCGAAATCGGCCAGATCACCCCCGATCAATTCGGCGCCTTGTACCCCGTCCCCACAAATTACCTCGCCGCAATCAATTGGGACCCCACAACCGCCGATTTCTGGCCGGAATTCAATGTGGATCCGGAAGAGTATAACCTGGACCTCATTCGTGGCCTGGACGATTTGCGCGACTTCGATTTCCGTTTGAACACGAACGAACTGGTCGCCTTCAAGAAAAACGGCTTTGTCGTCAGCGAAAGATTGGGTGCGCCCAGTTGCGGCGAAATCTTCAGCCGCCTTTGGGAAGATGATTTGCCCGTTTTTATTGCGACCGATCCCTTGCTCTACGCCTGGCATCGCAGTTACGACATGATGCTTGCTGAACTGGAAGAGACCTATCTCTTCGAAAACGTCCGCCAGATGCTCGACGGAATGGACTCCAAAGTTGCCGAAGCCGCCGGTCAAGCCGGTAACGGACCACTCAACGACAGTGTGCGCGATGCAGATTACTTTGTGACGATTGCGCGCTCTTTGCTCGCCGGGAGCAAAAAACCCTCGTCTCTGGCGCAGGATGATCGAGTGGCCGCAACACTCCTCGCGATCACCCAATCGAAGCCTGTTGACTGCTTCGATCTGTTCGGCGCCCCGCGCACCGTCGATTTTTCCCAATTCAAACCGCGCGGACACTACACCGAATCCGAACGGCTCGGACGCTATTTTCAATGCGTGATGTGGCTCGGCCGCACGGATTTGCGGGTGGCAGGCGGCCCCTACCAGGACTCGAGTTGCGAACCACCGCATGACGCTCCTCCACGCGAACTCGGAACCGCAATTGTTTTGAACCAATTGCTCAACCGCTCCGGCCAGTTTGAACGATGGCAGCAATTCGATCACCTCATCCAAACGTTCGTTGGCTGGACCGACTCCATGACCTTTGCGCAGCTCGGCGAACTGCTGCACGCAGCCGGCATTCAATCCATTGCCGACGTCAAAGACTCGGCTGCTCTCCAGAGCCTGCAGACTCAGCTCGTAAAAGGTACGATCGGCGTAAAAAATATCCGAAGCGACTGGTTCAACTCACCGCTCGGCCCTGAACAAATTCAGTTGCCCCAGTCCTTTACCGTCTTTGGCCAAAAATTCATCCTCGATAGTTGGGGACTGAGCCAAAGTGTGTTTGACAGTATCGTTTGGGATAAAGATGGGACTTTGACGAACGAAGATAAGGTCCCGCGGCGCGTTCCGAGCGCTTTGGATGTCGCCTTCAGTATCTTTGGCAACGACCAGGTCGTCCCCGAACTGATTGCCCGCATTGAGGACCAAAGTCCGACCCGGCACATTTACCGCGACGGCTATTACTACCAGCACAATCTCGCGGCCGTGCGCGCCGTCGTCGACGATCATCCCGATGCCGCCTGGAACCAGAATCTCTACATGGGATGGTTGGCCACCCTGCGGGAGTTATCAGCACCCGCAACAGATTCAGGCTATCCTGACGCATTGCGAACCCGCGCCTGGGCGATGAAAGATCTCAATGCCCAGCTTACCTCCTGGACTCAGATGCGGCACGACACCGTTCTTTATGCCGAGCAGTCTTACACTGGTTGTGGTGACTGCGCTTGCTCGTATCCCGATGGATTCGTAGAACCACGCTCTGCCTTCTGGCGACGCTTACGTATTATGTCCGATAACGCCGTGGAGCTCATTCGAAACACAGATTTTACGGGCACATTTCAGATCGAAAGCCCTCGCGGATCGGGCGCAATGATTGAAACGAATCTCCAAAGCCTGCAAATCCGTGAGATCGCTTGCTTTCAAAGGTTTTCGGAAGTCGCAACAACTTTGCTGGATATGAGCGAGCGCGAATTGCGCCAGGAACCCTTCACCCAGCAGCAAAGTGACTTTCTGCAAAACACGATGGTGGCGCAATTTCTCAGAGGCTACGGCAGTTGGTGGGAAGTGTATGCGGGATGGTACCCAAAACTTTTCTACCGTCCGCTCTCGCAGGAAATGATTCCGAACCTTCCTCCTGAATCCATCTCACGAGCCGAGGCGGACTTTCAGTTCCAATCAGGCGCGTTGAAATGGGATGCGATCGTTACCGACGTTCATACGGATGTAAGGTGTCCCACCTGTGATCCGGTTCCCGATCCC
>JAQGOX010000425.1 GCA_028293365.1 Verrucomicrobiales bacterium
GGACAGACGCAGGGTATTGCCTGGGGCGACTATGATAATGACGGGTATCTCGATCTCTTTGTGGCCAATATAGGTCAGAAAAATTTTCTCTATCATAACGAAAGAAATGGGACGTTCACGAAGATTACTGCGGGTGCGATTGTGAACGACGTGGCACAGTTCTATGGGTGCGTGTGGGCCGATTTCGATAATGACGGGTGGCTCGATCTTTACGTTACAGCCTCTGGGGCGAATAGCGCTCTCTACCACAACAACGGCGATGGAACCTTTACCAGAATTCAAGCTGGAAGTGTTACGAACGAAAAAAGCGAGGGATACGGTGTGATGGTGGCGGATTATGATAATAACGGTTTTCCCGATATTTTTGTCCCGAATTTTCCGAACCTTAATTGTTTTCTTTACCGAAACAATGGGAATAGCAATAACTGGCTGACAGTGCGTTGCAAGGGAACTGTTTCAAACGCGGCAGCAATCGGAGCGAAGGTGCGGGTTACGGCAACGATTGGTGGACGGACTATCTCGCAATTGCGCGAGATTTCCGGCGGTCACGGTCTTGCAGCGCAAAACGCCCTCGAAGCGGAATTTGGACTGGGTGATGCGGCTCGGGCAGAGCTTGTTCAGATCGAATGGCCGTCTGGGATTACGCAGCAGTTAACGAACGTTTTCTCCAGGCAAATCCTCACCATCAAAGAACCATCGCGTGTTTCTGTATCTGCCGGATCGGCTACAAGCATCGTGCTTGATTTGAAGACGACGCGGAATAAGGAAGCCATTCTGCAGAGTTCGCTGGATTTGCGGGTGTGGCAGGATTCGTTCAGCGTGACAAATCTGACAGGCTCTGTTGCGATTACAAATGACACGCGACCTGAAACGACGTTTTTTCGTGTCGTTGAGCGACCATGAATATTGCCGCAAACGCACTTGAGCACACCGGGCAGATGGGTGGTGAAGCTGCCTGTTCCGGGCGGGAACAGCCGTGTCCCGATGCCGATTTATTACGTGCCTACGTTACCGAACGAAATGAACATGCCTTCACAACGCTGGTTCGGCGTCATTGGTCCCTGGTCTATGGAGTCGCCTATCGAAGAACCGGAAATGCGGCTCTGGCGCAGGACATCACGCAGGCCGTATTTATTTTGCTCAACCGCAAATGCGCGGATTTTTCGAACGGAACAATTTTAGTGGGCTGGCTTTTCCGCACGGCGATGTTCACAACCAGGAATGTGCTGAAAATTGAAGCCCGCCGAAAGGAGAGGGAAGAACGGGCGGCTTTAGAATTTGATGCAAACGAAGCGACTCCGGTTCGTGTATGGGAAGTTATATCGAAGCACTTGGATGAAGGGTTGGCTGCTCTTTCCCCGGTGGATCGCGCCGCGTTAATTCTGCGTTTTTTGGAGGAGCGTTCTTTTCGGGAAGTGGGGGAGGCGCTTGGCTTGAACGAAAACGGTGCGCGGCAGCGGGCACTTCGGGCACTGGAGCGATTGCGCCAGTTTTTCCGCAAGCGCGGAATTGTCTATCCCGTCGCCTTGCTGGCGATGGCTTTCGCTGCTAAAGCGGGAGAGTGCATACCAGTTTTGAAGTTCGATTCGATGGAGGCGCGGGAACTTGCGGATGCAGTATTAGACCAGACAAAACACCGAAGAATTCGAATCACCGCCAGCGCCGTTTCGGTCATGGTCCTCATTTTGTTATTTGGACTTTTCGCTGTTCGTCGGGAAAGTCAGATCGAATTAATTGCCAGAAGACGTGCCATTGAAGCGGTGGATATGGCCCTCTGGCGTGGAGACGGAACCGCTTTTGCCTCATCAATTAGTTTTGGGAAGGCTGATCCGGCGCGTGCGCGTGCGGCACTGGCTCAGTATTGTATGGCTTTTTGCGGGCTTCGTCGTTCATTTGATTTGCGGTTCGACGAGGCGGGTGGGGGATGGATCGGAGCCTTGCGACTGCTTGCGCTAATGGCTGGGGAGCGAATGCGAGAGCAACCAACGAGAATTGGCAAAGATCACGCGATCGATAGAATTGTTCCAGGATATTCCATGCATCTCGTGCGCGAAAACAACGCATGGAGATGGGAACTTTTTGAGAAACAGACAGAGGAACAGGCGGAGCGCTTTTTAAGGGAGATCGAGCGACAAGCGAAAATCCTCAAACAACTCAGTCAGCGAGCGGAAGCCGGAGAATTCAACGGGGCGGGTGACATGGCGAAGGCGATACTCTCTGGGGTGTCTGGAGATGGGCACCAGGCAAACGCAAACGCAGTTACCGATTCGCAATGAGGCGAAAATGGGCTTCGCAACTTTTTTACTGGCAATTTTTTCAGGATTTTTGCGCCATGATCCAAAACGCCCGAATCCAATTATTCCATTTGGGCGCGAGAACATCGATACGGTCGAAACCGGACGCTTTTAATTCCTGAAGCAACTCTTTTCGGTGAAATCCAATTTCGTGAGTTTTGGAAAGGCGCGAAACACGGTAGCTAATGAACGTATGCAATACGTTGGGTTCATTGGCGAGAAGAAGCCAGCCACCTTTTTTGAGCAGCTTTGAAGAGGCCTGAAGGGATTTCCGCCAGTCGTAGGCGTGGTGCAAAGCCTCGTACACGTAGACTGCATCAAACGTTCCGCGAGCGCCCGGTATGTTATCCACAGATTCCATGGGCTCGGCCAGAAAACTGAGTTGTCCTTTAGCCTGTTTGCACGCGAGCGCGGCGACTTTTTCCTTGGCCCAGTTGATTTCAATCGGAGAAATGCTTGTGCCGACCACGGAGTAGCCGGCTGTCGCGAGAAATTCAGCCATCCAACCACAGCCACAACCCATTTCCAGTAGTTTCTGCGGCGGACGGACTCCGGCGGATTCCAGCATTCGATAGAGCTGATTGAATTGCGCCATGTACCGGGTGGAGTTTTTCGCTCCCCACAGTGGCTTCGTAGAACATGCCACCCGGGCTTGTTCGACGGAATAGCCGGGCAGGGATTTCGTGTAATTTATCTCGTTCTCGTAGGCTTTGGACTGATCCTCAAATTTCGGAGGAAAAATGTGGTCGGAATAATCTTTCAGAATGATATATCCACCGCACCAAAGTTTGTCCCATTTCGTTAACGGCATTTCCCACTGGAGCGCGTTTTGTTCCCATAGTTCCCGGCCTCGTTTCATTAATGGCGAGGCGGACAAGGTGCGGGCCAGTCTTCTCATGGGGCTTTTTTTGCTTTGAACAATCTCCGTCATAAAATGGAATGCGCTCCTGAGTCATATTCGTGACGCGTCCACCCCATGGGAATCAAGGCAGAGTCCGCCCTATCGGGGTGCGTCACCCTTGAGGGTGGCGATGAATTGCTTCATCGCGGGTGAAAGCATTTTGTTCTTCTTGTAAATGGCGGCAAGGGGACGGAAAAACTCGCCATCTTGAAGTTCGAGCTGAATCAGGGTTTGCTTCGTGACTTCCTGAACGATAGTCGCCTGGGGTACTATTGATATCCCAGCGTCAATTTCGACCGCCCGTTTGACGGTTTCGATATTGTCGAATTCCATCACGTTATCCACCTCCACGCGGTGATCTTTTAGGATTTTGTCGATTGCCTTGCGCGTGGGTATATCCGGCTCGAATCCGATAAATTTTTGTCCGGCCAGATTTTTTAATGGGATACTTTTGAGTTTCGCAAAGGGATGCTGCGGATGGCAAATGATGACGAGCTTATCTTTCCGCAACGCGATAATTTCAACCTTTGAATCTTTGATCGGATAAGCGACTAATCCGATATCAACAACATTCCCGCTAACGTCATCGTAGACTTCGTTGGAGCGGCTATATTCGACATGCACATTGACGGTCGGATACAACTTCAGGAACTTCTTCATGTATGGCGGCAGGTCATGCAGGCCGATGCTGTAAATCGTGGCGACACGAATGGTGCCTGAAATGATATCTTTGATCTCCTGCAGTTTGCTGTGCAGAGAGTCATAGGTTTGGATGATCTGCTTGCTAAACTCGTAAAGAATCTGTCCTTCACGGGTGAGGCGGAATTTTTTCTTGCTCCGTTCGATTAACAACGACTTGAACACCCGTTCAAGCGAACTGATTTGCTGGCTTACAGCGGACTGGGTGATCTGATTGATCTGCGCTGCTTTGGTAAAACTCTCCGTTTCGGAAAGGTCACAAAAAACTTTTAAACTCTCAATTTGCATGTCTTACAAGTGAAAAGGAAAAAACGATTCAGTGTCAAATTTATGTGGGGCTTGCCTGCAAGATTTTCGTTTTCGCGGGAGCGGTTATGTGGCGAGGATCTGTTTTACCTTGGTGAGCAAATCTTGCGCAGTGAATGGTTTTTGCAGGTAGGCCTGGTCATCTTCGCTGCCACCGGATCGCATGAATCCACTGGCGCAGATAATCCTGATTTCCGGATCGATGGCACGCAGTTTTTCAATTACCTCGCGCCCGCTCATTTGAGGCATTACAAGGTCGGTAATCACCAGATCGATTTTTCCCGCGCAATTTTTAAAAGTTTCCAGTGCGCTCAGACCATTGCTGGCAGTAAAAACCCGATATCCATAGGATGAAAGCACCATTTCTCCCAGAGTGAGAATGACATCTTCATCATCGATCACGAGGATAGTTTGCGTCCCGGTCAGATCTTTGGACGGAGCCAGGTGATCCTTAACGATTCGTTTAATAGCCGGCAGATAAATTCGGACGGCGGTTCCTTCGCCGAGCACACTTGAAATAGCCACGCTGCCACTGTGATTGGTCACGATGCCGTATACCCAGGCGAGACCCAATCCTCGATTGGAGGGATTGTTTTTCGTGGTGAAAAAGGGTTCAAACACACGTGTGAGAATATCGGAGGGAATCCCGCGCCCGTTATCCTCGAATTCGATGCAAACATAACTGCCCGGCTGAACCTGGATGTTCCCATCTTTGCAGGGATCGCTGAAATCCTTATTGCATGTGGAAACCGTGATGCGCCCGTTATTCCCGACGGCCTGGACCGCGTTTTCCAGAACTTTCAGGAATGCCTGTTGCATTTTGGCTTCTTCGAAATTCGCCGTGTAGAGTTTATTTTCGAGCTGAAGGTTCCAGTGGATATTCGGATTTTGCGACGCCTTGAATAACTCGACAGTCCGTCTCACCAGTTGATTGATGTTACCCGCTAACTGTGCGCGCACATCTTTTTCCTGCCGGCTGAACGAAGCGAGATCGTGGGCTATTTCGGCCGCTTTTTCCGCCGACTTTTCGATCTCAAGCAATGAATTTCGCCAGGGATTAGTCGATTCGATGCGTCCGAGTATGTGCGAAGTGTGGCCGAGGATGCTGGTCAGCGCGTTATTAAAATCGAGGGCGACACTACGGCTTAGCTGTAAAGCGCAATCCAGTTTCTGTTTATGGGCGGTGACAGCCTCGTACGATGATTCGCCATTTCGTGCGGTAGTGGAGGGAATGAGGTGGGAAGATCCGCCGCCCCCTTTCGGATCGATTCGTTCTTTCGGGAAAATCTGGATCAAAAAATTAGTTTGATCCTCTTTTTGAATCGAGCAGATGTTCGTGGTGAACGGAAGGATTTCACCGGTTTTTGTTCGGAGCTTTACTTCAACCGCGGGCACCGGCTTTTGTTGCCAGTGTTGGAGAAATTCTTCGGCCGTAGTTCCGTTATCCTCAGGCCAAATGGTGCCTGAAAGCAAGGCGGTCGCTTCGGCACTCAGGCCAAAAAGGTTCTTCGCGCCAGCGCTGAACCTCCGAATCCGTCCGGAATTGTCCACCAGCAGCACCGGCCACGCTGCATTTTCAAACAGAAATACGAGTTCAGACTTCATCAACTAAGGATTACAAGGTAAAGGCCGAGACTTCTTTCTCAACAAGAATCTGCGTTTAGCTTGAAATCCGTCACCGGATACCACTATTTGGCGGCGTGCCAGGTTGAAAACCAAATCAGATGGCGGTTGATCCGCAGGTTTCTGTGCAAAACAACCGGTTGAGGAAGGCGCCGAATGCCCGATTGATTTCACGACGGAACAGGCGGGGGTGGCGCTCTAGTCACCACCCCCCGGTTTTTTTCATCAACGACTCCAATTATTTTCCCACAATCCGGAAAAAGGCGCTGGCACCCTGATTGGGCACGACTGCGGAATGATCGGATGTGGTAGTTACGTCAGCCCAATTTGCATCAGTTAAGGATGCTTTTCGTTGGACCGTAAAGGGTCCCGTTCCATTTTCCCATGCAATGGTCACATTTCCGCCCAAAGTGCTAATGCTGATAATGTGAAGAGCGGCGGTGGCTACTCCCCCAGCGAAGTGAGCTTGAATCTGGCTCAGGGTCAAGGCGTGATCGTAAATTGCGACTTCATCAATCGCGCCGTTGAATGAGTCGGCCCAGCCATTCCCAGTGGAACCAACGGCCCAATCTCCTTTTTCGACTTTGAGAGCGCCGCTGGGGGCCGCAGACGTGGCAAGTTCCACGCCGTTTCGATACAGGACCCAGTTTGTTCCGGTGTAGACCCCGGCAAGGTGAATCCATTTGCCACCGCCCAAATCACCAGCAGGAATCGGTGCGCTGGCGACGTAATTGCTAATACCCACTTCGTTTGTAAACGTTGCGGAACCGACCGTGTAGTTTGCTCCGGCATTGTCAATTCGGAGGAAAACTTCAGAACCTGTTGTGAAGGAGTTATCCGGTGGTGTGCTTAAAAAGTCGCTGAGAGTGGGAGGGCCGTGCGAGATGATCCGCGCCGTGTCGCCCTGGGTGTCTCCCGGTTGAACCCAGGCTTCCAGTGTAATTTGGCCGGTAAAGTTCAGCCCGTCTGGATTGTTGAAACTCGCCCATTGCTTTGTTCCATCCAGCGGCAGAGCGGTGTTGCTCGCGTCGAATCCGGCCACTGGAGGCCGTGGTCCCGGCGCGGTATTAGAGCTCAGAAGGATGTTGCCATCCGCAAGATAACCGAGCGTTCCGCTGTTTGTGGCCGGATGGAAGGCCGGTTCGTTAAAGCGCAAGTACGTTTTTGGTCCCAGGCGTTCGGGACCGCTAAATGCCGCAGTCAAAACGAGCGTTTCATAATTTGTCCCGGCAAATGCATTGGTTCCGGCCTGGTAGTGTTCCAAAATCTGGTCCGGGGTTAAAACGTAATTATTATAAAAGGCGAATTCGTCAACTTCGCCTTCAAATGGATTCGAGCCAATGCCGGAAGCTGCGTTGTATGATCCGATAGCGAGGTCCCCCGCCGTATCACCGGTTTCGGTGTCCGCGCGATTCGCGGCATAGAGAGCGTTAGGATTGCTCGCGGCTAATTCGCCGTTAAAGTAGGCCGTCAAGGTTCCCTGGAATTGATGATTTCCATTCCCGGCAGGATCACCGTTATCGGTTTGGGGTTCCCAGGTAACTACGAGATGGCTCCATTCTCCGATGTTGTAGTCCACGTCGGTCAAGACGTCCTGGCCGCTACTGCCATTTCCGCTGTACATCCGAAAATTGTAGCCGTGGCCCTCGCTTGGTGGGTAGCTGAGATTAGGGTTTCGCTGGAAAATTACCCAACCGGTACGTCCCGTGCCTTTCACGAACCGGTTGTTCACCGGACATTGGCCGCCCTGTTGATCGCGTAAAGGCCGCAGCCATGTTTCAAAAGTGAACGGCACCCCTGAGTCTGGATTGTTTTCCACTTTATAGGGAATCGTCGTTGTGGAATTTCCATTTCGGTTATGATAACCGGCGGCTCCATCATCGGTGCGTCCCGCCAATGCGCTGGCAGCCGGATGCCGAACTTCGGCAGTATGAGTGGCTGTACCATTTGCTCGCAGGTCTCCCATATTCACCGCTATGTCCGGTCCTACCGGAAGTTCATTTAAATGCATGTAAAGTACCGGATTGGCCGATTTGACCAAAGAATCATACGAGACAGTACGGTGCGAATTGGTTGCATTTTGGTAGTGGGACAGAACTTGATCGGCGCTCAACTTGTTGGAATAGAAAGCGAATTCATCGATTCCACCAAAGTAGGGATTCAAGCTGGTTCCGGCGGTGTTATTGTAATTTCCCAGCGCCAGTTCTGCGGCTGCGGTGGGATGATCATTGCTGTTTGCGACGTATCCGGGACCAGTTCCAGTCCAGGCCACCGTGTTCGCTTCGACGCCGTCGATATACATCGTTAGACTTGCATCAACGACGTTCGCCGCATCGTAAACGACCACTACGTGGGTCCATTTGCCAAGTTCGTAGGGAGCCAGGCTGGTGATATCTAGGCCGGCACTCCCGCCGTTTTCGTTATACATGCGAAAATTCCAACCGACCTGTTCGCCACCCAGGTAGTCGCTGCTTGGTTTGCGTTGGAAAAACACCCAGCCTTGTCGATTGATGCCACTGCCGGAGGGGGCAAATCGATTGTTGAGAGGTGCCTGGCCAGTAGCAGTCTGATCGCTGGTGGGATAAAACCAGACTTCGACGCTGAATGATTGAGTGTTCGGCGGATTAAAAGCCGCATTCCAGGGGACTTCCGAACGGGAGGCAAAGTCGAAAAAGGCTGCTCGATCGCCAGTGCCGACAATCGCGCCGGGGATGGATTGCACCACCCCCAGATCGTCCGTGGCATCGCCCGCCGACCCGATTGTGCCATAGTTTTTTCTAAGTGCGGTGCGAGCAGTTGTATCGTTGAATCGATAGTATGCCTTCGGTGAGTCGCTGAGCACGGCGGAGGCATAGTCGGCATACGCATTCGTACTTAGTAGTGTGAGCAATCCTGTGAATGCAGACAGGACCAATGTCCTGTTCGAAGTTAGGTTTGTTATCATGATTTTGGTTCCCTGAGCGTCGGTCGCCATCCCATGATTAAAACGCAAGCTGAACTCTCAAAGCGTTCTGCGGCTCATTCACGGGCTGATTTTACGCTTTGAGGTTTACGTTAGCGCCTCCCTGCGTCAAGCATTTCCTGAGAGAATGCGGTAAATCTTGTATTATTCCATCGGAAGCCGATGATCCGGCATCGCAGTTTAACTGGACCAAAGCCCGGCCGATCGACCGTGATTTCAATTGGGTGGAAGCCCGCTACAAATATGTCAACTGGCCCAAATGGATTAACTAAAGTGTCTGTGAACTCAAATCAGTATCGGCGCGCGGCGTTGATTGTGGGAGCGATGTTTTCATTGAGCGCGTTTGCTCAAACCGGCGACGCCAATAAAGGCAGGCTCCCTCTTTCTGAGGTTGTGCTTTATTCAAGCGGGGTGGGCTATTTTGAGCGGATTGGGGAAATCGAAGGGAAAAAAGAAGTCGAATTGCGCTTCAAGGTTGAGGATATCAATGACCTGTTAAAGAGCATGGTTGTGCAGGATTTCAATGGAGGGCACGTTTCAACTGTGACCTACGGATCGAGGGATCCGATCACTAAAACTCTTAAAAGCTTTGGTCTCGATCTAACTGATAATCCAACACAGAGCCAATTGCTAAATCAGGTCCGAGGAGAGCGGGTTGAAATACTCTGGCCGGGCAAGGTAACCGGAACCATCCTGGGGGTGGAGAAAAAGGACCAGCCAGCGGGTGAAAATAAGACTGTAGAGGTAGAATACCTCAACCTGCTTACGGAAGAAGGGTTGCAATCGATTCCCCTCGCTCAGGTTCAAAAGGTGAAGCTTTTGAATGAGCATTTGAATACCGAGCTGCGGCAGGCGCTGGAAGTTCTGGCGACCGGTCATGACACCCAACGAAAAACGGTGGTGATCGGCTTCGATGGAGAAGGGAAACGAAAGGTGAGTATCGGATATATCGCGCAGACACCGGTTTGGAAGACGAGTTATCGCCTGGTGCTGGATGAAAAGGAAAAGCCGTTTCTGCAAGGGTGGGCCATCGTCGAAAATACCACCGATGAAGATTGGGAGAATGTGCAGGTTTCGCTTGTTTCCGGTCGTCCCATTTCATTTGTAATGGATCTGTATCAGCCGCTCTACACTGCTCGGCCAGTCGTTCAACCGGAACATTATTTGACACTCGGGCCGCAAGTTTACGGGGAAACGATGGACCTCGAGCTAAATAATGAGGTTAAGCCTGGAGTACAGGGAGGCTCCGCTCCGAGCGTCGGCGCACGGGCCGCGTCGCCACCCCAGGCCAAGACCATGGCTCGGATGGAAGGGCGAGCTATGAACGCCCCAGCGACCGTCATGGGAAGGTCGATGCTGGCGGACTCCACTCTTTCACAAAGTGTAACGCTGGCGGCGCAAGGCGCACAACTGGGAGAATTGTTTCAGTATCAGATCAAAACTCCGATTACCCTGGCGCGTCAAAAATCTGCCATGCTCCCGATCATCAACGAGCATGTGGGCGGCGGCAAAGTTTCAATCTATAACCAAACAGTTCAGGCCAAGTACCCGCTGAATGGGTTTCGGCTCACGAATACAACATCTCTGCATTTGATGCAGGGACCGATAACGGTTTTCGATTCGGGCACCTACGCTGGTGACGCCCGAGTGGAAGACATCGCACCGTCTCAGGAACGGCTCATTAGCTACGGAATGGATCTAAAGGTTGAAGTCGAGCCGCAAACCAGCGGCAAGCCCACAGAGTTGACCGCGCTGAAGATTCGAAAAGGAACCTTGATTGCGACACGCAAAGCGACCGAAGAGCATTTCTACAACGTTCGCAACCGGGATCAAAAAGAGAAAAAAGTTTTGATTGAGCACCCGTTCCGAAGCGATTGGAAATTGATCGAGCCCAATTCAAAACCGGAGCGCACGCGCGAAGTATATCGCTTTCCACTGGTCCTCGCAGCGGACAAGACCGCGAAGCTTGTCGTACGTGAAGAAAAGCAATTCGATGAGAGAATTGAATTAATCAACTCTCCTGATGACACGATTCTACTTTTCGTTCGTTCTCAAAAGATTTCGCCAAAAGTCGAGTCGGCCTTACAGAAAGTAATCTCTCTCCGGGAAAAAGTGAGTTTAACGACCGCTGAACGCGCGCGCAGAGAACAGGCACGGTCGGAGATCTCCCAGGAACAGACGCGCATTCGCGAAAACATGCAGCGTTTGAACCAGAACTCCGATCTTTACGTTCGATACGTAAAAAAATTGGACTCTCAGGAAACCGAGTTGGAAAGATTGCGGCAGGAGATCGAACAACTGAAAGTAACGGAAGACAAACAACAACAAGAGCTTAATAACTATCTTTCGAATCTGAGCATGGAATAGAGCTTTGGCAGACCCGGTAAGCGAGCAAGTTTTTCCCTGAATCGCTTTTCCGGGAACCACCCTGTGGCAAATTTTCCTTCGCCACGTAACGTAATGGCGCGTGGCAGGCCAGGGATGCAGGGAGGCCGGACCACGAAGCGGCCAATGGGGAGAAATCCATTGCGACACGATTGGGGCGGTTTTTGCTTAATTGCGGGCCGCCTTCTTTTTTTACCTTTTGCGAAACGATTCGAGCTTTTACCCTCGTTTTAAGCGCCTTTTTGTCCCCCTACAGTCTTCCCTCTGTAAACAGGTGAAGAAAACTGGCACCAATCTTTCACATCTTCGTCATCTGTTCGTCACATTCGAATGGCAAACTTGGAATGAGACAAATCTCAAGATGAACTCAAACCCGGAGATGTTTATGCAAATTCAAGTTTTCAGTCGCATGCAATCATCGGACTTGTCTGCTGATTTTCGTTCGCGTTTTGATCTTAGACAATTAACTGCGTTCGCGATCGAGGCGGTTCATCGTGTTAAACCGGGCAGTACAACTTTTATGCACAAAGGGCAGGTATTCTCGGAGCCGATGCTGCTGACCGTTTTGACTTTTTGCTACTCATGCGGCATTTATGCATCCAGCGAGATCGAGGAAGCAATTCGTGAGAATCAGGCCGTGCGTTATCTCTGCGCACGGGTCTTCCCGGATTCAGAAGATCTGCGCCACTACCGTCGTGGAAATGCAGCGGTAATTAAGCGGTGCCTGATCGAACTTTTCACGCTTGCTGAAGGAAGCTGCCCTGTGGCGGACGATTTGTTTCCAATATACGCGGCGCATTCCACCGGGCAAATGTTCGGCGCCAGCCGCAGTTGGATGTACGTGGCAGAAGCCGATCGACGGGTGACACTTGCGATCCAGGCGGATAGTATTGCCATGGATGCGTGATGTAACAGAATCAAATTTCATCGGCGAATTTCCCGGCAAAAGTGCCCTCTCCCCGGATCGTGCCAAATTAAGCCTGCGTTTAAATTCTCCGGACGCTTGCATTCGAATTCGCTTTCGCTACAACGAAAGGGAACAGTCCAACACGATGAAATCTTTCTTTTTTATTGCCTGCGCATTTTTGTTAAGTTCGTTGTCTGCACTCGCTCAGGAAGACGATATGGGAAAAGCCAACCAGAAGCCGCACAGCTTTGAACGCAGCATTTCCAAAACAATCCGTGCCGACTACCTGCTGTTTTTGCCAGAGGGCTATAAAAAAGGAGATTCAAAACAATGGCCTCTGATGTTATTTCTCCATGGAGCGGGAGAGCGAGGGACTAATCTGAATAAGGTGGCAGTACACGGGCCGCCGAAAGTCGTAAAAACACGCTCTGATTTTCCGTTCATTTTGATTTCGCCTCAATGTCCAAACGGCGAGGTTTGGAACAATGATGTTTTGCTCTCGCTTCTGGATGAAGTGTCAGCGGAATACCAGGTGGACTCGAAACGCGTTTATCTGACCGGGCTGAGCATGGGTGGTTTCGGGACCTGGAACCTCGGTTTGAGTTATCCAGACCGTTTCGCGGCAATTGCACCGATCTGCGGTGGTGGCGATATTTTGAAAATATTGCTGGCTGATCCGAAAAAGCTACCCGCATTGAAAGCCCTGCCGATTTGGGTTTTTCACGGGGCCAAAGACCCGGTCGTGCATCTGGAGGAATCGGAGCGGATGATCAAAGCTCTCAAATCCATCGGCAATACAGCTCGATTCACGGTCTATCCCGAAGCCGGTCACGATTCCTGGACGGAAGCTTATAATACGCAGGAGCTCTACGATTGGTTTCTGCAACACGAACGCTTTGCTGCAGACACGAAGCTGAAATAAATTGGTCGCTTTTGGAGCGAATCAGGCGTGAGCAGACCGTTGTGTGCCGCGTTCAGCACTCAGAATGGCTGCCCGCATGTTTCTGGCGAATATTTCCTCAGAATATTTTTCGAGAAAATATTGGCGCAATGATTCATCCCATTGGACGGTCGAAATCTTCTGCAGGAGAATTGCAAGTTCGCGAGGAGACTGAGGGGAGGTGATCCAGGGATATCCAGTTGGAAAAAGCTCCGTCAAGCCTCGCCAATTGCTCGCAATCACCGGAAGCCCAAAGGCCATGGCTTCGATTGAAACCAGACCAAAACTTTCTGCTTCATAATAGGTCGGAAAACAAAAGCAATCAGCTTGTTCAAAAAGCTTCGCCTTATCAGTTCCACCAACGAATCCGTAATATCGAACCGTAACCTTTTGATTCTTCAGATCAGGCTGGCTGACGCGCTCTTCGAATTGAGAGCGTTCGGCTTCGGTGACAAAGCTTCCCGCGACCACGAGCTCGATCCGCAACCTGGAACCAGCAATCGCCTTGCCGAACAACGCAACCGCTTCAACGAGATCAAAGAGACCCTTCGCACGAACGCAAAGGCTCATGAAGAGAATGCGAAAAACTTCCGGATCAGAACCAGTGCCGGTCGATTGTTTTTTTTCGTCGGGTGCATGGCCCTCCAATTGGGCACGGAACATTGCGCGCGCAATTCTGCGTTCTTTGATTTCTGTGTCGAACCGCGGGCAGGGATCGGAAATTCCGTATGGAACGATCACAGTGTGGATCGAGCCCAATGCGTCCGGATCAATACGATTTCCTTCCCGCAATATGATGCTCAAATCGGGACGGGCAATTGTTCGTGAGGTTAGAAATCGCTCCCAGGGTTTTGCAGACTTGAGAAACCATTCTCCCATGCCGCTGGCATGCCAATGGTAAATGGTAGTTTTGAAAAAAGGCCGGCAGAGCGCGAGCGCAATCCAATCCCGGAGGATCGCAACGCGATGAGGGGGGGCCGGGACGTAGTAAAATGCGGTTACCCCATAGCGAAACCTCCAGAAGATTGCCTTTGCGCAGAAGCGAAGCAAGCGGACGACTTTGCTCAACCCGGCCTGGCCAACGTCGGCAAGCGTGTCCGAAATGCGGGCATTGATGTGAAAGATTTCGATCGTTTCAGCGCTTGTGTTGCCTGAGCCGGCGGGCGGCGCAGTTAAAACTTTAAGCACCATTCCGACCATGAAACTTTGGCCGTGGTGAGGGGGAGGTTTATGAGCGAATACGAGCAGCTTCACAAGTTTGCTCAACCCCGAAGACCTGTTTCCTATTTCACTGCCAGTTCTGGTTCGGCTATTTCCGGTTCAACCCATTTGCCATGGTCGCGAATTAGATCCACGAGTCGATCCACCGCTTCGCCCTCCGGAATGTTGAACTTGATGGCCTTTTTTCCAACGTAAAGATTGATTTTCCCCGGGGCTCCGCCGACATAGCCGAAATCTGCATCGGCCATTTCCCCAGGGCCGTTCACGATACATCCCATGATCGCGATTTTTACACCCTTCAGGTGTGTGGTGCGCGCTTTGATTCGGGCCGTGACGGTTTGTAGATTGAAAAGGGTGCGTCCGCACGATGGGCATGCGACATAATCTGTTTTGAAAGAGCGGCACCCGGCAGCCTGTAGAATATTAAACGCGAGGCGTAAGGACTGGCCCGCACCAGGCTCCGTTCGCACCAGGATTGCGTCTCCGATTCCGTCCGCGAGCAGTGATCCGATTACCGCAGCGGCCCGGATCAATGCTACGGAAGGCTGGAGGGCCGGATGTGCAAGGTCGAACGTATCTTTGAGCAGGATTGGATTATTTAGTCCGAGATGCTTGAGCTTTGCGGCCAGCAAACGAAATGCTGCGATGGGAGGCAGGGCGCAGCCATCCACGACCGTTATTAGTTGAGTTTCGCATTGAATCTTGAAATCGGTGGTCGGGTCGACTTCCTGAACGTTCAAATCTTCATAGACGGCCTCAGGCCGTACATCGTCCTTTACTCGAATTCGAGGTGCCACCTTATCCCAGGTCATTCGTGTCACTACCACACGGACAGTTTGCTCGCCGCCGACTTTGATTCCGTCTGCGATCTCGATCTCAGGCGTGGTTCGGCGTTGGTAGGTGAATGGATCGAACGAAGGAGCAATTGGCTGAACATCCCGAGTGCGATTGGCCAGAAAAGAAACCTGTCCTAATAGTTCGCGACAAACGGCAATCTCATTCGGGGAATCCTCGGTCAGCGAAACTCGAATAGTATCGCCCAGGCCGTCACAAAGGAGTGAGCCGATTCCAATGGAGCTTTTGATCCGGCCATCTTCGCCTTCTCCCGCTTCGGTGACGCCGAGGTGAATCGGATAGTTCCAGTCAGGCCCGAGCTCGTTGAGACGCGCAACCAGCAAACGATAACATTCGATCATTACCTTCGGGTTGCTCGATTTCATCGAGAACACAAAACTATGGAAATCGTTTTTGCGCGCGATGTTGGCAAATTCCAGAGCACTTTCGACCATCCCCAACGGTGAATCGCCGAAGCGGTTCATGATCCGATCGCTCAATGAACCGTGGTTGGTGCCGATGCGAATGGCGCGTCCCAATTCCTTGCAAAGTTTGACGAGGGGAGTGAACTTTTCCTCAATACGCAGCAGTTCGTCGGCATACTGTTCGTCGGTATATTCCTTGACCGCGAATTTCTTGGAGTCAGCGTAATTGCCGGGATTGACTCGCACCTTCTCAACCCATTTTGCCGCTTCCATCGCGGCTTCGGGCTTGAAGTGAATGTCCGCCACAATCGGAACGTGACATCCCTTTGCCCGTAATTCGCGAACGATATTTTCCAGGTTCGCCGCATCCTTTACCGTTGGCGCAGTAATGCGAACGATTTGGCATCCGACCGCAACCAGATCAAGCGTCTGCTGAACACACGCTGCGGTGTCCATCGTATCACAGGTAAGCATCGACTGCATGACCACGGGCCGGTCGCCCCCGATGATGACGCCTCCGCGACTGAGATCGCCTACGACGACCGGTCGAGTTTTGCGACGTTGGTACAAAAATGGGCTGGTACAGTATTGCATCGGCTCGATTATTTTCCTGCAGGTTCAACCGTTTTTGCGGGCGCCGGACCCACCTGGGTGTCCTGCTGAAACATGGCTTTGAAAAGTCTGAATCGATTAATGTCGTGGAACGAAACGTAAAGCATGAATGAGATCAGCAGCACAGCGAAAGCGGTGGTGGCATATTCCTGCACTTTGGCGCTCAGAGCCCGTCCGCGAATTTTCTCGACGATCGCCATCATAATATGACCGCCATCCAGAACAGGAACCGGGAGGAGATTGAGGATTGCCAGATTGATATTGAGCAGCACAAGGAAGCTCAACGCGAGCCGATAGTCTGTGTTCACCTGGGTCGCCAACAGCGCCAGAATGCCGACCGGACCACTCAAATCTTTGGCGCCAACGCCAGTTTGTTTGGAATGCCAAAGGGCCTTGAACGTATCCATCGTGCGATTCCAAACTTCAACAACCTGGAACCATGGAGAGGGCCCCGGTTTCATCACTTCGTAACGGCTGGGATTGCCGAGCAGCGCACCAATCCGGCCTTTCTTCGTGCTGGGGTCGAGCGCTGGAGTAACCGTTAACGAGATTTTTTGTCCGCCCCGATCCACACGAATCTCCGTGGCTTCACCACCCCGTTTTTGGATCATTTCGATAAGCTGGTCGCGGTTGCCGATCGGAATTCCAGCGAAACTGGTGATGACATCTTTGGGTTTGATGCCGGCCGCTGCGGCTGGAGTGCCGGGGGCGGCTTCCAGCACTTCGGGATGGTCTTCTGGATCCAGATTAAGAAATTTGCCTCCAATCAGTTCATTGCTTTTTGCTTCGAGCTGGTAGGTCGTGCGTTGTCCCTGGCGAGCTACGACCACCGGGATGATATTGGTGCGAGCCAGAACCGTAAGCTTCTGAACCTCCTGCCATGATTTCACCGGTTGGCCGTTGACCGCCACGATTTCATCTCCGGGTTTTATTCCGAGTTTGGCTTCCGCCGAGTTCGGCTCGACATATCCGACGATGGAGGGATTAATCGCCACCGGAAGCCCGGTAAAGTAAATGACGCTGGCGATCACGAAGGCGAATACCACATTCATGAATGGGCCTGCGACCGCGACGAGGATTTTTGAGAGCGGTTCGGCGGGAGGAAGCGGCTCAGTCCCTTCGTGTTTTCCTTCAAGAGCCTCAGACGTAATCATTTGCGGCAGTTTAACATAGCCGCCCGCAGGGATCAGACGCCAGGCGTAGTCAATACCGTGCTTGCGCCAGCCAAAGAGTTTGGGCCCGAAACCGATCGCGAATGCCTCCACTTTCATGCCGCGTTTACGAGCGACCAAGTAATGCCCGAATTCGTGGACGAAAACTGCGGCCCCGAAGAGGAGCAGCACTGCGCCGACGACGTAAACCACTTGAAATGCTACTGACAAAAAATGACTCATGTAATTTCCCGCGAAAACGAAATGTAGCGCCCCGATTGGCCGCTGGCAACTTGCGTTTATTGGCGCAACGATTCTAAATCGGAGCCGTTACGCGTCGATGATTCGATCAGTTTACCGCTTCACATTGGTCTCAAAACCCGTAAATCAGGTTCTGTGAGAGCGAAAGACGTCAACACAATGCTTCAGGTTCAGACCTTTCGACCGTTTAGAATCCGTTTAACTGATAGCAGGGCTTTGCAAGTCAACTATTCGGAATACGTGGCGCTGCATCCGGGCGAACCGATTCTAGTTTACTGGTCTGAGACAGGTGGATTTGAAATCATTTCGCTGGACCAAATTGTCGCTTTGGAAGCCGGTCCCAGGGCCGCGGGGAAGGCCGCGAAATGATTAAACCGACCAGATTGGATCTTCAGGACCATTAACTTTCGATCACATTAATTTCGACCGGTTCCACACTAACGCCGATTTTTTCGAGCCACTTAATGGCGGTTTTGATATCGGACCGTTTGCCTTCCAGTTCCAGGCAAACAACGCCAATTTCGTCGGTGACGCTTGCCTGTCTCACATTGGTTACCAAAGGGAATTTCTGACTTAGCTCCCAGATGACTGGTGTCGTAATCAATTTTGGCGGATACATCAGCCAGAGCCGCGTTTTATCCTGTTGTGTCGGAGTGGTTAATGTTCTTTTGGGTGGTTTTGCCACAATATTCTGGAGTAAATGGGTTAACCGCCGGCAATCGCCGGAATGATGCTGACTTCATCGCCCGCTTTGATGGGTGTTTGTTGATTCTGAAGGAATCGGATGTCTTCCTCGTTTACATAAACGTTTACGAAACGCCGCACCGCGCCGGTTTCGTCCAGGAGGCGTTCCTTGATTCCAGGGAAACGGGTTTGGAGTTCAGTGATTGCGTCTCCGACGGTGGCGGCGTTCACTTCGATCAATTCCTCATTGTTCGTGAGCTTCCGTAAGGGAGTTGGGATTCGGATTTTTGCGGCCATATCAAATTGCGGCGGTTAATTTTGTTTCAGCATCTAACAAGGATTCAAATTCGCGCAGGCTTGGCTTAATTTCGCGCGTGCGCCCGACATGACCACTTACGGCATCCAACGTTTTCAATCCGTTGCCGGTGATGCAGAGAACCGCTGAATCATTCGCGGGAATTTTCCCTGATGCAATGAGTTTCTTCGCGACACCCACTGTGACGCCGCCGGCGGTTTCAGAGAAAATGCCTTCACATTCCGCGAGCATTTTAATGCCTTCGCGGATTTCATCGTCTGTCACATCGTCCGCCGCAGCCCCGGTTTCCTTCATCACGCGCAATGCGTAGAAACCGTCTGCCGGCGTACCAATGGCCAGTGATTTGGCGATGGTATTCGGCTTCACCGGTTTAAAGAAATCCAAGCCAGCCTTTTGCGCGACCGAGATCGGTGAGCAACCAGTTGCCTGGGCTCCATGCACTTTATACTTCGAATCGTCCACCAGGCCGAGCTTCGTGAATTCCTGGAAGCTCTTTTGGATTTTCGTCAGTAAGGAACCGGATGCCATTGGCACAACCGTATGCTGGGGGATTTTCCAGCCGAGCTGTTCCATGATTTCGAAGCCCATGCTTTTGGAACCTTCGGCGTAGTAGGGGCGCATATTGACGTTCACAAAGGCCCAGCCAAATTTTCCGGCGATTTCAGCACAAAGACGATTCACCTCATCGTAATGTCCTTTAATTCCGATGACATCCGCGCCGTAAACCAGTGAATTCACGATTTTGCCTTGTTCCAGATCGGCCGGGATGAAGACGTAGGCTTTCAATCCGGCTGCTGCGGCATTCGCGGCGACGGAGTTTGCCAGATTGCCCGTGGAAGCGCACGCGACGGTCGTAAACCCCAATTCACGCGCCCGGCTCAGCGCGACGCTCACCACTCGATCCTTAAACGAAAGGGTGGGGTAGTTGACTGTGTCATTTTTAATCCACAGTTCGCGAATGCCGAGGCGCTTTGCGAGGCGATCCGCCTTCACCAGCGGAGTGTAACCGACCTGAAACCCCACGGTGGGATCGCCAGCAATAGGAAGCAATTCGCGATAACGCCACATTGTTTGCGGCCGGGATTTAATGGTTTTGTGGTCCAGCGTTTTCGCGATCCTCGGATAATCGTAAACCACTTCGAGGGGGCCAAAATCAAACTCGCACACATGCGTGGCGGCGAGCGGGT
>JAQGOX010000427.1 GCA_028293365.1 Verrucomicrobiales bacterium
TCGTTCACCAAAGGTGGACTACGAGCGAGACCTGCAGTTTCGGCTCAATCGCCTTAACAACCTGCGCTTCAATCCCACTCTTCCGTCGCCACATTGGAAAGAGCAGCTCTCGGAAGTGGCGAGACTCAGCGTCGTCGAGGGAAAGTTCCTTGAGAGTAGCCGGAAGGCGATCGCAGCGAGAGCTGCCGAAGCTCCGACCGATCCGGAGAATTTCATCGGATGGTTCGAGCAACTCAAACAAGATGGTCCGGGACAGAACGATCCCCTGTTTCCCTGGCTTGCCGAAGAATGCTCGATGGAGCAGATGAGATGGTTCTTGACGCAGGAGGTTGCCGGGGAAGCCGGGTTTGAGGACCTGACCGCGCTGACCCAGTTGAAGCTGCCAACCCGGCCAAAACTCGAACTTGCCCGCAACTACTGGGACGAGATGGGACGCGGCAATCCGAAGGCGATGCATGGGCCGTTGCTGGCGGCTCTGGCGAAGCATCTTGAGCTCGATCCGCTGCCCGAGACCACCGTTACAGAGGCGTTGGCTTTAGCCAATACGATGGCTGGGCTCGCAGCAAATCGCCGTTACGCCTATCAATCGGTTGGCGCCCTTGGCGTCATTGAAATGACCGCACCCGGCCGTTCGGCCGCAACCTCCGCCGGCCTGAAACGGCTCGGCGTAAAAGCAGGTAACCGACATTATTTCGCGCTGCATGCTATCCTTGATATCAAACATTCGATGGCTTGGAATAGCGAGGCTATCGAGCCCCTCGTGTCCGAAAACCCCGCGGTAGCGGTTGCCATTGCCGAAGGTGCGTTGATGAGACTGGAATGTGGTGCGCGGTGTTTCGAACGCTATCGCAGCGAATTAGGACTTCAATAGTCTGCCATGCGCTTCTTAGGCATAGGCGATACCTGCGATCTCGGCGCCTTGTACATGAGGCTTTTGGCAGATGGCCATGAGGTAAAGGTGTTCGTCGCAAACTCCCTGGCCCAGGGTACCATGGCCGGTCTGGTCGAACATACATCAAGTTGGGAGAATGAACTCGATTGGATCAAAACGGCCGGAGAAGGAGGCATCATCCTGTTCGAAAATGTCTCCCAGGCCCGCGGCGCACTCCAGGACAAGCTGCGCAAGGACGGCTTTCATGTCATCGGCGGTAGCGCCTACGGCGATCGCCTTGAAAACGACAGAGCTTTTGCCCAGCGGGTCCTCGCCGACATTGGACTTCAAACCGCCAGCGTTGTGGAGTTCAGCGACGTAGCTGGTGCAATTCAGTATATTGACGAGCACCCCGCAAGATACGTTCTCAAATTCAACGGCCCAAACTTCAGTTCCTACGACAACTATGTCGGCAGGCTGTCGGATGGCGCGGATGTTCGCGCGCTTCTTCGCACGAAATTTTTTTTCGAGGAACAGTCGGAAGCGCTCAGTTTTGTCCTGATGGAGCATGTCGACGGCGTCGAAATGGGGGTCGGCGCTTATTTCAATGGCGAGAGTTTCCTCGGTGAGGCTTGCCTCGATTGGGAGCATAAAAGATTCTTTCCTGGAAATCTTGGCGAACTCACCGGCGAAATGGGCACTATCGCCACGTTCGACCGATCGAGGACATTTTTCGAACGGACGCTGAAGCGCATGACGCCGATGTTGGCTGCCGGCGGTTATTGCGGTTACATCAATCTGAATACGATCGTAAACGAACGCGGTATCTGGCCTCTCGAATTCACCTGCCGTTTTGGCTATCCGGGTTTCGCGGTGCTGGGCCCGCTTCAGCAAACTCACTGGGGCGAGCTATTCGGAGCCATGGTCAGCCGCAAAGGCAATGCGACGATGCTGCCGGGATTTTGCGCCGCGATCGTGCTGACTACGCCGCCGTTTCCCTACGATCGCGAGACTGTCGAGGAAGCCACCGTCGGACTACCGGTGATGTTCGATGCCGGACTCAGCGAGCTGGACCGGGATAGCCTTTATTACGGGGAAGTGGGCGTTGCAAACGGACAACTCGTCACCTCCGGAATGTATGGCTGGACCATGGTGGCGACGGCAGTAGCTGACAGCGTTGACGAAGCGCGTTGCAAAGCCGGCGAGCTTGCTGACAGGGTAATCGTTCCAAATCTGAGGTATCGTCGCGATATAGGATCTACCCTGATTGACCGTGAATTTGCCTTCGTGGAAAACCTTGGTTTGTTGGATCCGGCTTCACAGGAATAACACAATCCGGGGACGATCGATTTGGCGAACTAAATCGGAGAAAGTAAAGTCGGTGGAAGAGCCAGAATCAGGAAACGCTGAGGGCCCCAAACCTCGCCGATCTGCCCTGCCGCGACAACCGAGGACGAGGCTCTTCTTCCATCTCGGCGTACTGATCTCGTTGTTGGCGTTCGGCTCTCCTTTCGGAGGCCTTCTGGAGATTCCGATCAGCTTTTTAATGAAAAACTAGCTTCATCTCGAAGCTCAAGAGCTCTCACACTTTCTCTTTCTATCGGCAGTCCCACTCTACTTTTCCTTTGCGTTTGGATTTCTTCGCGACTGGGACCCATTTCATTTAGGGGACCGCGGTTTATTGGTGTTATTCGGCATTGCGACGGCTGTCCTTTATATTGTTTTCGCTTTTATCCCGACGACATACACAACATTGCTCGTGGCTGTGTTCATTTTGACCGGCAGTTCCTTGTTCGTCATTGCTGCTCAAAATGGACTGGCCGCCATGATTGGCCAGCGCCATGCGATGAGCGGGCAAGTCAGTGCCCTATGGAATTTTTTTCTCGTGATGCCAAGCGTGGCGGCTTTCCTGTTTGGCGGCATGCTGAGCGAGCTGCTTGAGCACAGTGAAGCTAATCGAGCGGCGCAAATGGTGTTTCTCGTCGGCGCGGCGATCATGGCAGCTGTAGCTTGCTTCGGACGCTGGGGTTCGGATCTCTTGTTTGAACCGCGGGCAGCCCGGCCTCCGACTTCAGGTCCCACCAAGGAGCTAAAGAGGCTAATGCAGCATCGGCCCATCTATTCGGCACTTCTGATTTGGCTGCTTTGGAATTTCGCTCCCGGCACACTTACGCCGCTGCAGTATTTTCTACAGAACGACCTCGGCGGCGGCGACGTTCTTTGGGGTCAATGGAACGCTATATTTACTGCCTCGTTCGCTCCAGCCTTCGTCGGTTTCGGCCTATTGTGCCGCCGCTTGCCTTTGAAAACCCTGCTATGGTGGGGAACGATGGCTGCAATCCCGCAGATGGTGCCGCTGCTGTTAATTCATTCTCCCGAAGGAGCCTTGGTCGCCGCTGTTCCCATTGGATTAATGGGAGGATTGGCCACCGCTGCCTACACTGACCTCCTGATACGATCGAGTCCCCCTGGCCTGGAAGGGACCGCCATGATGGCATCCAGCAGCGTTTATTTTATATCGACACGCTTTGGTGACGTGCTCGGTGCGCATATTTACGATTTCGGCGGCTTTGTTTCATGCGTTTCTGTAACTGTGTTTGTTTATGTTTTGATTCTTCCTGCAACACTTCTGGTTCCAAAATACCTGATTGCAACGCGGGATTTATAACGCACCAAGGGTCTCCTTTCTTCGCATTAAGCTCGCGCTTATCCGCTCAAGACGTTGCGCACTCTTCGCGCCTCGGTCAGAGCTTTGCGAACATTTGCGTCAGAGGATTCGCTGTCAAAAAATAGCAGCACGTTGCAGTTCGGACATTCCCTTGAATAGCCGTCACGGAGTCGCCCGGCTCGATCTCGGAAGGTGGCGTTGCACCTTGTACACTTGACTTTTACCGAGTCGTCCATATCACCTTTGGATACCGAAGAAGCCAAGCAAACTCGGCGAACCGAGCGTGCTTGGCTGGGGAAGCGTCCCAATGCTTAGGACACGGGAGAAACGTTCTCGCTCCGGTTGTGTTCCTCAGTCCAAACAATTGTTCGAATGTTAGATGATCGCGGAGGCTAGGGGCAGTTCATTCGTCAATTGCAATGGACCAACGGACGCCCCACGGGGCAATCGGCAAGTGGGCCTCAATCTCCGAAGACCAAATTAATCGGCCTGCCAAAGTAATCAAATGGAACAGAGGATCGGGGTTCAAGTTCGCAAGAAGGTGAAGCTGTGTACGTTCCCCCATTTGCCAAACAACAGAAACCGCACCGTCCTTTAGAACCTCGTACCGGCCGGACTTGGCGTCCTTGAGGAGCGGGACAATTTCGCGACGTCTTATGGCCAGAAGCTCCTGATATAGCCTTACCCAATCCCCATGGACACGTTGAGTTGCACATTCCCAGTTCAATTTCGCGGACTTGATCGTCTGCTCGGAAGTAGTGTCGGGGATCAACTCACGCCGGGCCGAATCTTGAAATTCCGGAAACTTGGCG
>JAQGOX010000429.1 GCA_028293365.1 Verrucomicrobiales bacterium
TGATGCCTGAGGAAACGCCGGTTTCCACCGAGACAATTCAAGGTGAAACGGGGACGCTCGCCTCGTCGGCCAACACTAAGAACAGTACCAGCGCAGGCCCGGGAACGAGTGCCAACTATTCCGCAACTGCCAATGATACAACATCATCAGCCGAGGATAGCTTGACCGATCACCATTTGGCTTTTGGTTCCAGCGCCGATGTTTCCACCGGACGCGATGTTTCAAGTGGCTATCAACAGGATCATTCAGCAATTTATACCGATAAGAACGATTCAGCGACCGGTGCCCCAGCCACCACGGACCGCGGAGTGGGATCCAGTAACTCTCTGAACTCCTCCGCCCGAGACACCCAATCTCCGTCGTTCGATGCTGCATGGAGTTCCCAAATCAAGTCTGAGCTCACGGCGGAAACGCCCGACAACACGGGGGCTTCCAGTTTTACCTCAGCCAATCTTCAGAATGTTGACATCACTCAATCGAATGGAACGATAATGCTTAAAGGAACAGTTCCAACCGAACAGATGAAAAGGGATCTCGAACGAAGGGTGAAAGAACTTTCACCAGGTTCGATGGTGAATAACCAATTGAGCGTTGCGCCATCCGCCGATTTGCCGGCAAACGGAAGTTCCGCTCCGCGAGACTAATGCCTAATAAATAGTGGGAGAGTGCGGCGTGGGGCCGCACTCTTTTTTTTGCAGGGAGAGCCGACCTTAATTCATAACTGCGGCGGAAACCATTTCGAGCACCCGACGCAAACCATCATCGCCTCCCATGCTCCCCTCGTTGAAGGGAGTGCGTGGAATCGGTTTCCAATTGGTACGGGAACCGTCGTAGGCAAACGACTGTGGGATTCCGGTTAAATCTGGATTGTACTGGCCATCATTCCCTCCCAATTTATAAATCACGATATCGAGGGATGGGACGATAAAAATCCCAAATCCTCCCGCCCCGGATTTGTAATAAGCATCCCCCGGCGCCCCCGCGACGTGGCCGTCAGAATTATTCTCGAACATGAGTGTAAAAGGAGTATGCGGATTGAATGGTGAAGGCTTGTTGCATAAAGCTACATAGTCAGCAGGAACCAATTGGCGCTCATTCCATTTGCCTTGATGCAGAAGGCAGTAACCGAAGCGAAGAGCATCTGTGGCATGCAATGCGGTGCTCCCAGCGCCATTCGCGTGCGGCATCGTAAAGTCTCCATGATGTAAACAGTATCCCCAAGATCCCCATCCCATCGGCTTCGCGAGGCGTTCGTTGATATAATCCTGCAATTCCATTCCGGTTATACGCCGCAGGACAATCGAAGCGATATGCGGGGCCGGTGAGGAATACGAATAGCCGGCACCCGCGTTTGTCCAGAGAACCGTCCGAATAGATGACACATCCAGATCATGAATATTCTGACCGGAAACGGGGCTCAACGGCACGACACGCCCGAAGACTACTCCAGGGCTGCTCCCTTCCCCATGGTAACCAGCGGACATGCAGAGTAATTGCCCCAGGTTAATCTCAGCTTTTCGGGTGTCATCCAGCGGTAATGCTTCGGGCAAATAGCGATCCGTAAAGACCCTGGTATTCAGCCCGTCCGGTATCTTATCCTGGAACTCATTCAACATGATACCGCATGCAATGCTCGTAAAAGCCTTTCCAGTCGATGCCATATCCGGATTGGCGTTGCGGTGCGCTCTACCAAAGTATTTTTCGTAAACCAAATATCCATGCCGAACGACGAGCAATCCGCCGTTTTGGCTGCACCGCTGCGTGAATTCAAATGCCTGGTTGAGACGGTTGAGATCCATTCCAGCCAGTTTTCGAATTTCCGCCGCCTCTTGAAGCTGCCGCCATCCGCCCTGGCTGTCAGGCGGCGGAAAGTATTCGCCTGCGAGCCCAAGACACGTCATCATTGACACAGGCCAAAGGAGAAACATAAAGCGGTGAGGGCTGAAAAGTGAACGTATACGAGCGGGCATGGCAAAAGTAATATCAATGGTTCACCTTCGGTCAATCATTCTCTCGTTTTCACGTTTTCCAAAACCGGCAAATCGGGGTTTTTGGATTTGTTTAAACGGAAGGGGCATGTTGAAATCGTTCGATGCGAGCACGGCGCGCGCTCATTCAGCGCGAAACTAAAGAAACGGAGATCCGGGTAAAATTGAACATTGATGGCACTGGTGAATCGAAAATTCACACAGGCATTGGGTTCTTTGACCATATGCTCACACTGTTTGCGAAACATGCTGTTTGTGATGTGCAGCTCACCTGCAAGGGAGATTTGCACATTGATGCACATCATACAGTGGAAGACTCCGGAATTGCCCTGGGTCAGGCTTTTTTAAGGGCGCTTGGCGATAAAAAAGGAATCCGGCGGTATGGAAATGGCTTTGACCCACGGAACCCATTTACTGGGGAAGCCTATGTGCCGATGGACGAGTGCCTGGCACGGTGTGTAATCGATTTCAGTGGCCGTCCCTATCTGGTATGGCGAGGTATGGAGCCATTATCCTATAAAACGCTTACGAAAAGCGAAAAAACGCAGGATATGTCGTCGGCTTTTCGCTTCGGTTTGGCGCGAGAGTTCTTTCAGGGATTCGCAAATGAGGCCCGTTGCAATCTCCATCTTGAATTATTATATGGAGAAGAACCGCACCATGTTGTGGAAGGATTGTTTAAAGCATTCGCAAAAGCCGTAGATATTGCCTGCCAACGAGATACACGGATTGCCAACCGCATCCCGAGCACCAAAGGCAAACTTTGAGCATTACTGAATATGTGCCCCCCCTGCCCCGTCAATTCACATGACGACGAAGCTAGATTATCAAGCTGAACCGGATGTGAAGCTGGTCCAGTTGGCGCAGAAGGGTGACATGGTTGCCTTTGAAGAATTAGTCGCGCGCCATCGGGATAAGATTTATGCGAGGGCGTTCAGCATGCTTCGTAATGAAGAAGAAGCGACCGATCTTTCTCAGGAAGCGTGGGTGAAGGCGTGGCAAAGGCTCGTCCAGTTTCAGGGCGATGCGAGTTTTGTCACATGGATGACTCGAATTTGCATTAATTTGTGCCTTGACCAGCTACGAAAGCAAAAACGAGTTCGAACCGATTCCATCGAACAAATGGAAGAGGAAGTAGGCGGAGTGGAACGGCAGATGCCGATCATCACGCCGAATCCGACCGAGAGATTGGAGCGCGGTGAGCTCCGTAATCGGATCGATAAAGCGCTCGCTCAGCTCTCGTATGAGCACCGCACAGTGCTGATATTACACGAATTTGAAGAACTGGAATATAAAGAGATCGCGAAGCGGATGGAATGTTCGATCGGAACAGTAATGTCGAGGCTGTTTTATGCCCGACGAAAAATGGCGGTTTTGCTTGCCGGATTGAAGCGAGAGGAATTGAGATAAGATGAAGACAGAAACAATATTAGAGGTTCAGGCTTACCTGGATGATGAACTAGCTTCCGAAAATGACGTGAAGCGGGTCGCGAACCTGCTCGCCCACGACGAGGAAGCGGCCCGGCTCTTTAAGAGCCTCAAAGCCACCCGCCAGCTTCTGGAAGGTAATGAACCCGAGGTAAAACTCCCTGAGTCCGGAGATTTCTATTGGTCCAAGATTGCGCGAGCAATCGAACGCGATAGCGCACCCTCAAAGGTTGCCCCGCACGTAACGCCATGGTGGGTTCGTGCCCTGGCACCGCTCGCCGGTGTTGCCTGCGTGGGGCTACTCCTGGCAGGATCTGGCGTGCTAAACGCTGGAGGCAAAGCCCGTAGCGCCTATTTGCATGAAATTGAGAATTCGGTTGATGATTCGAGCGGAATCTCTTTTCATAGCCAAAGTCAGGGAATGACAGTTGTTTGGGTGAAAGGTTACGAAAACCCTTAAACCCCGGTTCCCCCTATTATTATCGTCGTTGCACTTGCATATGCGTGTTAGTCCCTTTTTGTCGTCGGTGCGCCGCAGTTGGCCCCTATTTTTCGCACTGATTGCGCTCGGTGTAACCTCCTCGTTTGCCACGGACGAAAAAGAGCAAAAGATTCAGGCAAAACTTATCTGGGGCACGGATGAACCGAAACCGGCCAATCCGAAAATCAAGCCGGTGGATCCCAAACTGAAGGAAAAGTTTTCGGGCATCTTTAAATGGAAAAATTATTTCGAGGTCGAAGAAAAGCATTTTGCACTCGCTCCTGAGGCACTCAAAAAAGTGCAAATGAGCACCAAATGCGATATCGAAGTTCGCAACGAAGGACATGGCATGTTCGAAGTTCGATTTTTAGGTGAAGGCAAGTCGCTCAAAAAAGTGCGCCAGGTCATTCCTCCCGGGGAACTGCTGGTGATTGCCGGGGATGACAAAAACGCCAACGCCTGGTTTGTAGTCCTTAATCTCGAATAAAGGCGGCCATCCGTTCGCAGTCTTTTTGACCTGACTCGTCCTCTTTTGGCGTTCATTACAGCGTCGCGCAAACCTCGCCACCTATTTGCCAATCGCGGCCTCTGATGGCGGTTGAAGGCGCGCTAATTCCTTATGATACATTTCTGCATCGGCTGTTTTTCCAAGCTGATCCGCAAGCGGCGCAAGCTTTTCGTAAACTGACAGCAAATCCGAATAAGCAGGGACATCTCGCAGGAACTGTTGATAAACATTATAAGCCTCCGGCGCGCGTCCAAAACTTGCCAGCAATGGGGCAATTTTAAGTGCAATACGTGTTTCCTGCTGCACCGTTGGATGCAATTTCAGCGCGTTCTGGTAAGGCTGGAACGAATCATTGAGCTTTGCGAGACCCGTATAGAGATCTCCCAGCTTTTCCTGGAGCACAGCACTGGTTTTTGCATCCGGCAACTGTTCAAGGAACTGTATGCAATCCAGGGGTGG
>JAQGOX010000437.1 GCA_028293365.1 Verrucomicrobiales bacterium
GCGAAAACCTCGGGAAAACATGAAATCGAAATTTGGGGCGATGGAAAACAGACCCGCAGTTTCATGTATATTGATGATTGCCTTAAGGGAACCCAGGCTATCCTCGCAAGTGATATTCTGGAGCCGATCAACCTCGGCAGCAGCGAATTAGTCACCATTAATGGACTCGTTGATATCGTTGAGCAAATCGCCGACGTTAAATTGAAGCGAAGCTACAACCTGAGCGCGCCTAAAGGAGTCAACGGTCGAAACAGTGATAATACCCTCATCAAGCGATATCTGGATTGGGAACCGAGCACTCGGCTGCGGGATGGAATGGAGCGGACCTACCGCTGGATTTTTGACCAAATGGCGAAGCGTGGTAATTGTTGAACGCAGTCCCGCTGGTTGGGTCTAACCGGGTGACCGTTTATGCAAAATATCGCCGCTGAAAGTGCTCCTGCTCAACGACCTTCGTTGATTGCGGAAGTGCGGGCATTTTGCCAAACGCTGCCGAACGGCTGGTTGTATCTGGCCCTCCTGGCAGTTTGGGTCACGCTATTTCACGTTGTTGGGAATTCCGTTTTTGGGTACATCGACACCCCTTCTTTATTTCAATGGCTTATTGCTTGTTACCGCGGTTCCGATGACGACAGTCATGGAGCATTGGTTCCCATCGTAATTCTCGTCCTCTTGTGGTGGAAACATAACGAGTTGCAATTGATCCCGAAGAGGACGTGGTGGCCGGCGCTCGGCCTGGTGATACTCGCACTTTTTATCCATGTAGTCGGATACCTGATTCAACAAACCAGGATTTCAGCCGTTGGTTTTTTCTTTGGGGTGTATGCTTTAACGGGTCTGGTCTGGGGCCCCATTTGGCTCAAGAGAACCTTCTTTCCGATGTTTCTACTGGCGTTCTCCATTCCTGTCTCATCGATTACTGATCCAGTGACTTTTCCGTTGCGAATGCTCGTGTCGAAAGTGGCAGTCGCGGTCGCACACGGTCCTTTGGGAATCGACGTGATTCGGGAGGGATCGCTCATATTTGATCCCAAACACACCTTTCAATACGATGTTGCGGCTCCTTGCAGTGGCATGCGCAGCCTCATGGCATTACTGGCAATCAGTACCATTTATTCATTTCTCACCTTTAAATCGAACTGGAAGAGGCTTCTGCTGGTGGCATCGGCAGTTCCTTTCGCGGTGGCTGCGAACGTCGTTCGTGTCACAAGCGTCATCGTAGCTGGAGAAGCATTTGGGCAACAAGCAGGTGCGTTTATCGAGCAGAAACTTGGTTTTCTGACTTTCGGAGTTGCGATAGGTGGGATGATCCTCCTGGGCTATTTGTTAAGACATTGGTTTACAAGTGCAGCCGAATCAACCCCAATCCCAGCATGAAAAAACAAGCCGTTTTCCTATTTGTAACCGTCACATTGCTGTGTATCGCTACAGGCAGCTTTTTGCGACATGTCCAAAATGGTCATCACCTGGGGAAACCGGGTCTGGCGCTCAAAGCCCATACTTTGAAGAACAGCAAGGGCGAGGTTGTCGCAAATACAGTCGTGGCCCTTCCTGAACAAGTTCTCGATTTTTCTTCAGAAGAGGGGTCAATAACAGATCTGGAACTGGCGGTGCTTCCAAAAGATACAACATTTGGACGGCGGAGGTACACTGCTCCAGATAAGTTCGTTCTGGACCTGAGCGCCATTATGATGGGAACCGACCGGACGAGCATCCACAAACCGCAGTTTTGTTTGGATGGTCAAGGTTGGAAAATCCAAAAGAGCGAATTGCAATCCGTCCATATGAAAAATCCGGTTGAATATGATTTGCCGATCATGACCTTAACTTCGGTGAAACGAGGCAAATTGGCGAACGGCCAACTGGTCGATCTTCGAGGAATCTATTCCTACTGGTTCGTGTGTGAAAACCGGCTGACTGCAAAGCATGAAGAGCGAATGTGGTGGATGGCCCGGGATTTACTTTTAACCGGCACACTCCCTAGATGGGCGTACGTTTCCTGTTTTGTGGCTTGTTACCCGGGGCACGAGGACGAAGCGGTTGAGCGAATCAAGAATTTTATCGCAGTCTCAGTTCCGGAATTTCAATTGCCGAGCGCCTCGTTATCGCGCGCAATCTCGTCTCAGCCTTTGCCAAAAACGGTGGCGGCTGCGCGATGAGTTGGAAATCAGAATTGTTTTTCAGCCCAGGGGCTGCTAGAGCTATGACTACGCCTTGATCCATGTTACGCCGCCAGAAACAGATTCGAGCGCAAATACAAAAATTGCTGGATGCGGCGCTTTTTGCCTTTGCGTTCTGGCTGGCGCATTCGCTGCTCGATACCGGTTTGAAGGTTTACTTTTTCGGCGGGGCGCCGATTGAGCGCTTTTCCGATTACCTTTGGCTGTTGCTGGTTATCATTCCAGTCAGCCCATTTCTTCTGGAGCGTCAGGGATTTTACAACCGCCCCTCCGTCGCCTCCTGGAAAACATTTTGCTGGCAGTTGTTCAAAGCCACTTCTCTCACCGTTATCGTCGTTATTTCTGCAATGTTTTTGGGCAAAGAGATACTGGCGCGTTCCGTAATCATTTTCTTCGGCGTTATTAGTTTTATCCTGGTCCTGATCAAAGAGGAATTGATTCGGCTATGGGTCCGGACCCGTTTTGGCCGGGCCCAAATGATTAAGCGGGTCATACTGGTTGGCGCACCGGAAGATACCGCGCGTGTCATGGCGGAGTTACACCTGAATCCTTCTCCTGGGATTGAGATTCTCGAGCGCGTCAACTTAAATGAAACCTCAGTCGATCAATTGGTCGAATTGCTCCACACACATTCGGCGAACGGTGTAATGCTGACGGCCAAACACACTTATTTCGGACAAATCGAAAAAGCGATTCAGGCCTGCGAAATCGAGGGAGTGGAGGCATGGCTGTTGGCAGATTTTTTTAACACCCAGGTTTCCCAAACTTCTTTGGACGAATTTAATGGCCGCCCTACGTTGGTTTTCCGAAGCACGCCTGAGGAATCATGGCAGCATTTGGTGAAATTGATCGTCGATGTTACCGGTGCGGCGGTCCTGCTCGTTATTTCCTCTCCTTTTTGGATCTTTGCGACTTTGGCCATTCGCCTGCGGTCGCCCGGACCTGTTTTGTTCAAACAGGAACGCGCCGGTCTAAATGGCAAACCGTTTACGATGCTGAAATTTCGCTCGATGGTGACGGATGCCGAACAGCGAAAACGAGAATTGGAGGTTCTGAATGAAATGACCGGTCCAGTTTTCAAAGTTTCCGACGATCCCCGCATAACTCCAATCGGGCGGATTTTGCGGAAATACAGCATCGATGAGTTGCCACAGCTTTACAATGTGCTTCGCGGTGAAATGAGTCTGGTGGGACCGCGACCCCTCCCACTCGATGAAGTGCGGCGCTTCGATGACCTCGCCCATCGGCGTCGTCTCAGCGTCAAGCCCGGGCTAACGTGTCTGTGGCAGGTGAGCGGTCGGAATCAGGTAACAGATTTTCGAGACTGGGTCCGCCTGGATTTGGAATATATCGATAACTGGTCGCTCTGGTTGGATTTCAAAATCCTGGTCCGCACCGTTCCCGTCGTGATCCTGGGAACTGGAGCAAAATAACCTGCCTAACGCGGTTGGAGTAGCAGCAAACTATGAAAACGCTTTTTTTCCGACCGGGAGCCTTCCCTCTGCTTTTATTCCTTCTTTCGACAATCATCGCGCCTGCGGCGGATGACTATGTGCTCGGGCCGGATTCTAAAAGGCAGGAAGGAGTACCGCAGGGAGAAGTGAGCAGGTACACGTTCGAGAACAGCAAGATTTTCCCGGGAACGTGGCGCGAGTACTGGATTTATATTCCGAAGCAGTACGATCCCTCGAAACCGGCCTGCCTCTTTGTTTGTCAGGATGGCATTCAAAATCAGGCCCCCATCGTTTTCGATAATCTTATTAACAAACAGGAAATGCCGGTAACGATCGGTGTTTTTATTATGCACGGGCGCGTCCGTGCTCTCTCCACAAATGCCCTCGATCGTTTCAATCGCTCCTACGAGTACGACGGATTGGGTGACAAATATGCTCGGTTTTTCATGGACGAATTGATGCCCGAAGTCCTGACCAAAACAGCCAAAGACGGTCGGGCGATCAAGATTTCAAACAATCCGAATGATCACTGCATCGCCGGATCGAGCAGTGGGGCGATTTGTGCATTTACTGCGGCGTGGGAAAGACCTGATTATTTTCGACGCGTATTTAGCAGTATCGGAACCTACGTCGATCAGCAGGGCGGAAATGTCTACCCGGCTCTCATTCGAAAAACCGAAACCAAACCACTCCGCGTTTTCCTCCAGGATGGAAGCAACGATCAGAATATTTACGGAGGCAATTGGTTCCTCTCGAACCAGGAAATGCTAAGCGCCCTCGAGTATGCGGGATACGAAGTCAATCACGTCTGGGGCGATGGCGGGCACAATGGCAAGCAGGCCGGAGCGATTTTTCCGGATGCGATGCGTTGGATCTGGAAAGACTGGCCGAAGGCGGTCGAAGCGGATGGCGGGCATAAATCACGACAACCGATCGATCAGGTTATTAAACAAAATGAAGACTGGGTGATCGTAGGGCAGGGGTACAAATTCACTGAAGGCCCCGCCGCGAATTCGAAAGGGGAAATCTTTTTCACTGATATTCCAAATAGTCGTATTCACAAAATTGGATTGGACGGAAGAATCAGGGTATTTGCCGAAAATACCGGCGGCGCGAATGGACTTAAGATCGGATCGGATGG
>JAQGOX010000456.1 GCA_028293365.1 Verrucomicrobiales bacterium
TATCGCTGTCATTACAAGCGCCACGAATGCGCTAAAAGAAACGCGTGATCTTTCACTGCCCTGGGTGCCTTGGGCCATGGTTGATGAGATTCAGGAAGCCACACGCCGACTGAACCGCGTGGTGACCAATCTTCTCGATTTAACGAGGTTGGAGTCAGGGTATGTGAAACCGAATCTTGATTGGTGCGACGTGGAGGACCTCATCCACGTAACCCTGAAAGAAATCGAAAGAGATTTATTGCGCTACAAAGTTACACCAGAGATCGCCAAAGGAATACCGCTCGTACGGCTGGATTTTGTCTTGATGCAACAAGTCCTCACAAACCTCTTGCATCAAACCGACCTGAGGGAGGCGGCGCGTTTCGTATTGGTCTACCAACTTCAAAGTCTCCGCCGGTTCCCGACGAAGCAATCTCTTGAGTGACACTAGGAGAAGTGGCGCGCCCAATTCGGCGACTATTCTTTTCTATTCTTTTCCTTTGAAGTTTTACCGGACAGCGGCACGCTAATCCTGATTTCCGTGCCTGTTCCCTGACCGGTATTGATGTCCATTTTACCGCCCAGGTGGTTTGCTCGTTCCCCCATGGTGGGCAACCCAAATCCCTGGGCGCCAGCTTCCGTTTTTTTAACAACAAATCCCTGTCCATCGTCCCTAATCGCTAACAGAACACCGGCCGAGCCGTACCTAAGCAATACGGAGACGGTACGAGCGCCCGAATGCTTCCGCGCGTTGCACAAGGCTTCTTGCGCCACACGATACAGCTCATCCTCGGCAGTTTCAGAAAGTTTGTACGCTCGTCCACGCAAGAAAAACGAACATTCAATTCCACATTCTCTCGAAAAATTCCCGGCGAGCGCTTTGAGCGCGTCGCACAACTGGATACCTTCGAGCGACTTTGGTCGTAAGCCCAGCAGCATCCGGCGTGCATCTTCCAAGCCGCATTTAGCCAGACCTTTTGCACGGTCCAGATATTCAGAGATATTCTGTTGCTGTCCGTTGTCGAGCCTGTTGGCTGCTTCCAGATTCTCCAGATTCAGAAAAATCCCCGCGAACTGCTGAGCCAGAGTATCGTGAATTTCCCGAGCCATTCGATTGCGTTCTTCGATAACTTCCGGGCAAGGCAGATTTCTTGCAACTCGGTTTAAGACCATCGTCCCGCGGCTTTCCAACTCGCAAGCCGGAAGAGTGAGAAGGGCATTCCGATTCTTGCCGAGTCGCGGATTCGGTAGAACGAATGGACCAGTCTTGGTTCGTATTTGTATTGGCCTAGATTTCATATTAAGAACGTCTCCATCGAGGTAAACGAGAATCCGGGCCAAAAAATCCAATTTTTCAGAACTGATTTATTTGCCTCGAATTTGCTTGAACAGCCAGGCGCGTGAGAAATTCCAATAATTATTAAGGGTGGACAGCGAAATTCCAAGGACCTGCGATGCCTCCTCGTTGGTCATACCGGCGAAATACCGCAATTTGACCAATTCAGCTTGAACGGGATATTGGAGGCTGAACGCGTCAAGCACGTCATTCACGGCCAGCAGCTCGTCATCCGGGCTTGGAGCAGCCAGCTCAAAATCATCAATTTCCACGCGCACGAAGCGTCCCCCGTGACGCTCAGATTGTTTGCGCCGAGCACGGTCTATGAGAATGTGGCGCATCGCCTCAGCCGCAGCCGCAAAAAAATGCCTACTATTCCTGAACGCCGGATTCCTGGCTCCAACCAACCGCAACCAGGCCTCATGCACCAGGGCGGTCGGTTGAAGCGTTTGGCCGGGCGCCTGCTGTGCCATCTTAGCCGCTGCCAGATGCCGCAATTCATCGTAAACCAATTCAAGCAATTCCTCGGCGGCTTTGGAATCGCCTTGCTCCACAGCAGCTAACAAAACAGTGGCGTCGCTCATGGATTCGAAACAGCTTGCACTGTTTCGCAGGAATTTCAATACCCTCGCGGCAAAGCACTCAACGCGTCGTTGCCGAGTGTCGATTTGTCCACATCAGGTCGGTGACTTAATGAGCTGAGCTAAGAAGCATGGCTGCTTGAGAGTGTCTGGTCGGCCGATACGCCACGGCGTGCCGCGGATTGCGTCACGCGCACGTCATTGACAATGCAGAAACACCATTCGTCAGCGGTCCGGGCTTCGCGTATCAACTTTTGAGCCTGTCGCCGCGGTACTTCCACATACAGTAGTGTGAGGTCGGAGTCCGTGGCATGGCCTTTGACGTCAATAAAGCGGTAGCCGGCCGTGCGCAAAGCGTCTGCGACATCAACCCCTTTGCGCGTCACGAGTGTGGCCAATTGGTCACCAAAGGCCAAATATTGCTCGATGGTTATTCCAAGAAAAGTTCCGCTCGCGAAGCCTATGCCATAAGCCAGCGCATACACCGGATGATTCATGTTGAGGAGTACCTTGGCGATTGCGGAGATGTAAATGACGGCTTCAAAAAAGCCCAGGACCGCGGCAAATACGCGCCGGCCCTGGACAATGGCGACGGTGCGGATTGTATCGAGGGTCACATCGATAATTCGTGCAAGCACAATCAGGCAGAACGTGAAAAGGATTGTCGTGTTCATTGGCGGCTTGATTCGGTCGCGAGCGTTCCGGCGGAGGCTGCAGCGGCGGCATCGAGCATCCAACGCTTGATGCCATTTCGCGGCCTGACCCTCTGGACTGTGTAATTCGTCGCGGTGCTCGCCGGGTCGAGCACCTTGGGAGCTACCCGGAAAAAGTGATGCCGTGTGATCATCGGGTCCGTCCCGAGAAGGATTAAGCCAAATCGCGGCAACCGCTCAATCACAAGCCCACGTGCGGCGAAAAAGCTCCTCAAATCTATTTCGTCTTCGTCCACAGCCTCCGAGGCTCCATTGAGTTCGCCCAGGATGCGATGGATGTGGAGGCCTTCGGCGCGCAAATCCTGAAACATGGCTTCATTGGCTTGGGGGAAATTCCTTTCAATGTGGTCGGGAGGACCATGGCGCTCATCGCCAAAGAGGAAATGAAATTTCGACCACGGAATTTTTGCGCGGATGGTTTTATCGGCCAGGCGGTAAAGCGCGCGGGGAGCTAAGCCGCCGCGGCGCGGATTGGTCAGACCGAGTCGACCGGTCTGGCGCATTTGTCGTGGCCTGGATTCCATATCAGTAATAAACGTCTACATGCAGGTAAACGAGGATCCGGACCAAAAAATGCAATTTTTCAGAACTGATTATTTGCTTCGGATTTGCTTGAACAGCCAGGCACGAGAGGAATTCCAATTATTACTAAGGGTGGATTCTTCGCACTGTTGCCAACCGTCGATTTATCGGCCAATCAGCTCGGCGGCTTCATCCAATGAAATCCGTGCCAGGAGCCAGGCTGTCCATGATTCTCCTAAATCAACGGCCTGATGAGAGGGTGAAATTCTCGGCGTTAACGAGTTCCCATTGTCTAACATCAACCGCGCTACATCCTTCTGACCGAGGTTCCAATGGGCCATGGCGAGGATGGCATAGGCGTGGGCTTTAGGGTAAATGATAGTGCCCTTGAGCGTCTTCTCTGCCCATTTGATGGCTTCGGCAAAACGTCCCAGCCGGTAGGTGGACATCGCCTTGGCCACCTGAAAGTACGGGGCGTCAGACCAATCGCTTCCGAGAGAAACCGCTTTGTCTACCAATTTGTCCACCAACTCCAGATCCACCCCTGAATCCGGCAAGAAGAGACAGTCCTTCGCGATCCGCTCACAGATGTAAGGGTTGGTGGTGTTGGTGAAGGTCGAGAAAATTTTCCGACAAAGTATTTCGTAGGCAGGGCGGTTCCGGGTGGTGGCGAGCAGTGCGGCGAGAGTGTGGTAAGGGTAGTGGTCCGTCGGTTGAAATTGGACAATCAGAGTGGCCGTGGCAGTGGCCGCCTGCCATCGCCCCTGGCGGCCCATGAGCTCAACCTGCTGGAACAGCAGATCACTGCTCGCGCGCTGGCTGACAACTGCGGGTGTCAGCATTTCCTCCAGCAATCTTTCTGTCTCGCCAAACTTTTTTTGACGGATCAGGACCTTGGCCAGACTCTCAACTTCCCACAAGGCTTGCGGGTCATTGTTTCCCGACCGTTTACGCCACGAAACAAACGCTTCCCGGTGCAGAGTTTCTGCTTCCGTCCATTTGCCTTGACCCTCAAGCACCCCAGCTAAATTGCGCAGAGCGTATAGGGTTTGCGGGTCGTCATTTCCCGACCGCTTACGCCGCAAGGCCAATTCTTCGCGAAACACGGTCTCCGCGTCTGACCAGTTCGTCTGTCCTTGGTAAGTCAAACCTAAACTCTTCAGCGTATGGAGCGTATCCGGATGGTCGTCGCCCAGAAACTTGCGTTGTAGGGAAAGGGCTGCGCTCAAGACAGAATGCGCATCCTCCAGGTTCCCTCGCTCGCGCATGCGATTGCCGAGATAGCAGAGGGAAATGGCCACGTCCGCGTGGTTGTCCGAAACCTTTTGCCGTAGCGTGAAGCCTTCCTGTTTCAAAGCTTCGGCCTCTCTCTGCTTCCCATTGCCAGCCGCCGCCCAGGCAAGATCGTAGAGCGCGCCCGCAATCGATGGATGCCGGGGGCCGAGCAGTTTGCGGCGCAGCGCCAAAACCTCGCGCGCTGTAGCTTCGGCTTCTGCCCACTTGCCGGTGTCGCCAAGAATAATAATAAGATTGCGAAGCGAATCTGTCACCTCCTGACTCTCGTTTCCGAACATTCTCTGCCTTGTCGCCAGTGCCTCGCGCTCCAAGGCTTCTGCCTCCGTGAATTTCCCATTATCATTACATGCGTGAGCCAAATTGTCTTTCGAAGTGGCGACGTCGGCATTCTCATCACCAAAGCGCCGCCGCCTGATCCCAAGTGCTTCGCGGTTTACTTGTTCAGCCTCCCGCATTTTGCCGTTCGCTATGAGCGCCAGGCCTAAATCGTTAAGCGATGCCGCTGCCTCCGGACTTTCTCGTCCGAAGCGTTTTCGGTAAAGTTCCAGTGCCGCCCGCTGCATTTCTTCGGCCTGAGGATACTGCCCGGTTCTCTCATAAGCTGTGCCGATGACGCTTCGCAGTTCGGCTTCCGCTCCCGGTTGATTGGTCAACTCCTTGCCGACGCGTGCGGCGGCTTTATCCAGGATTTCGCGTACGATGGCAGTATCCCTGCCGTTAACAAAGTTCGGATCGAGGCCTTTGAGCATGTCTTCCAGAAACTGCTTGACCTGTTTCGCCTCGTGCTGCGACTGTCGCTCGTGGGCAAGAGATGCCGAAACAACGATCAAACTCACGACGAGGAGGGTTGCAATTACTCCAATTCCGATGAATAAAAGCCTGTTGCGCCGAACCGTCTTCTGGAATTTATAAAGCTTGCTGGGAGGGCGTGCTGAAACGGGCTCGTTCTCAAGATAGCGTTTGACGTCCAGCGCCAAATCGTTGGCGGTTTCGTAACGACGAGTGCGATCCTTTTCCAGGGCCTTCATCACGATCCAGTCCAGGTCCCCGCGAATCAAATGAATTAGCCGGGGCGGATCGGACCGGCGTTGCTGTGCTACCGTCGTTAGATCGGCCCCAGGCATCTTACTCAGGCGGGTAGAAGGGCGCGGCGGTTCTTGTTCACGAATCACCCTTCGGATTTCGTCGAGGCCCGCTTTCAGCAATTCGCCCGTCTCAAAGGGTGTCGAGCTGGTCAGCAATTCGTAGAGCAGCACGCCCAAGCTGTAAATGTCCGTGCGCGTATCGACGTCAACGCTACTGAGTGCCGCCTGCTCTGGACTCATATAAGCAGGTGTGCCAATGAGCATCTCGAAGGCCGTGAAAACCGTTTTGTCGGTCAAACGCTGATCGGTGGTGGCTTTGGCAACCCCAAAATCAATCACCATCGGCATAGCTATTCCTTCCAGTGATTGTGTAACGAGAATATTGGAAGGTTTGATATCCCGATGAATGATGCCCCTCTGATGCGCGTGTTGGACGGCCTGGCAGACCTGCACAAAGAGCTTAAGCCGATCCTCCGTCGTTAGTGCATGTCCATTGCAGTATTCGGTGATCTTGACCCCGCGGACGAGTTCCATGACGAAGTATGGGCGACCGGCTTCGGTCGCTCCTGCGTCAAACACCTTGGCGATGTTGGGGTGGTTCATCAACGCCAGTGCCTGCCGCTCGGCTTCAAACCGGGCGATCACGTTCTTCGTGTCCATTCCCGGCTTGATAATTTTCAGTGCGACCCGTCTCCGGACCGGTTCCTCCTGTTCCGCCATGTAAACCACGCCCCATCCGCCTTCACCTATCTGTTGGAGCAACTTGTAATGCCCAATGCGGTCACCCGGTTTTTCTGCCACCGCAAGCACTTGAGCAGCTTTTGGTGGCCTCTCCGCTGCGGGTCTTCCAAGGAAATCGTCTGCCTGTTCGTAAGCCCGCAACAAGGCTTCGACCCGGAGGCGGAACTCGACGTCTCCCTTGCAAGCCTGGTCCAAATAATGACCGCGGTCTTCCGGCGGAAGGCTGAGAGCCTCCGTGAAGACGACGATATCCGCGTCAGGCGCACCATTCATTTTACCATTATAGGCTTCTGCCATCTCGTGGCTCAATTTCAACCTGAGTGTAGATTATATCCGTTCCACGCCCCAGCCTGTTTCATGGCCGTTTGATCTCCGCATTCTCCTGCCCCCCGTCACCTCGCGAAGGCGGGCCTTTTGCTTCCTCCGCGGCAATTTCCTCCAGGGTGGGCACCGTCCAAATGTGGGCGAGGCCGGCCTCATTGATGGCCATCAGGCAACGGCCATCGGGTGAAAAACTGAGACCGCCAAAACGCGAACCTTCGCCGCTCAGCGTCAGCACCTCCTGCCGCGTCTCGACGTCCCACAGCTTGACGGCCTCTTGGCCATTGCTGCCGGCCGCCAACCGCCGACCGTCGGGTGAAAAGGCAACGGAATGCGCTCCGAGCAGGAAACCCTTGAGTTTTGCCACCGGCTGCAGCGTCGCCACATCCCAGAGCCAGACCACGCCTGAGGTATCGGACGCCGCTGCCATCCGGCCATCCGGAGATCCGGCCCAATCATTCAGTTCGAAACCAATTTGGAATACCCTCGGAGCTTCGTTAAGCTTGGTCACATCGAATAGACGGAAAGCTCCATCGGCCATAACCGCATAAATGTTAGACAGGGAGAAGGATTTGGGTTCCAGGTTGATGGAATAATCGAGCAGAGTCTTGAAGTGGAGAGGAACGGACCCCTGGCGACGCCAGGAGTTGGCGTCCCAGGATTCAAGAACAGCATTGGTCGCCGGACCAGAAACGGTGACCAGAGATTTTCCTCCAGCAATAAACCTCCAGTCGTCCAAGCCGGCGGGAGAGGCGTTGAAATCGAGATTGGTTCTTTCCAACCCGCTCACCACGTCCCAGACACCTAAATTGCCGTGGCGATCGTTACTCACCAGCCACCTCGAATCCGGAGAAAGCCCGATGATTCCATTGGTGAAAACGCCTGACAAGCGGCGAGTCTCCTTCAGGGTCCGGGAATCCCACAGGGCCACGCCGCCGCTCAATTTGACTCCCAGGATGGACCGGCTGTCGGGTGTGAATTGAGCGGTGCCGAACCAGACATTTACGAGGCTCGGCAGAGTCTGGTACCCAATATGCCCGGATGGTTTCCTCAGGTCCCAAAGGTAAATCGATCCGTCCTTGCAACGGCTGGCCAAGGTCCGTCCGTCCGCGGCCAGGGAAATCCCATCGACTTCGTCCAGGTGCGCGCGCAACACGCCGGCTGGCTTCCGTGTATTCCAATCCCAAAGCCGGATCGTTTGGTCCGCGCTGGACGAAATCAGTCGTGAGCCATCCGGGGTAAAGAGCAGGTCGGTCACATAAGAGCTGTGACCCTCCAACGAACCACGAGCCTCGCCGCTGCGGGCGTCCCAGAGGTGGATAATCCGGTCGCTGAATCCTGCGCCGGTGAGAAGGGTCGAGTTGTCCGGCGAAAACATCACACAGAGCGATTGTTCTTCAGTCGCCGTGACAGTGAACCGTTCGCTGCCGTCCCTGGTTTCCAACACCTGCACCCGTCCATTTGGGAGGGCAGCGGCGAAAGCCGAACCGTTCGGGGAGATGGCATAGGGACGCCAACGTACCCATGGCGGGCGGCCACCAATCGCTCGCTTCCAAAGCAGCCGTCCAGTGTCCACCTCCCATGCTGCCAAATCCGAAAAAAAATCTCCTCTCATGTCGGTGCCGGGTCGTAAGGACACTGTCAATAATTGTCGGTCATCAGGCGTGAAGCCGAGCCATTCTGTAGAATTGCCGAATCTCAGGGGCTGGGTTTCCTTTTTCGTGGCAATGTCCACGATGGTAATGATTTCGTTGGTCGTGGAAGAATCTTTTGTCATGAAGGCCATGCGGTTACCGTGGTGCGCAAAGACTGGCAGCCAGGCGTTCGTCCGCTCCAATACAGCGCGGCGCGAAATCAGGTCTGTCACCGCCGTGGTGCCGCCGAGTTCCCGCGCCAGCATCCGCCCATCGGCGCTGAAGGACACCGGGTGGGCGGACCAAAGAGTTCCGACCGCGAAGATATCATGATCATCCGCACGGGCCTGGCTCCAGAGATAGCGCCACTCCCAGTCGCGCAGGTCCAGTTCACCGGACTGCGTCTTTTGTCGGTTCAGCAACATGCGGGCGCGTCCGAGATTGTTTTCCC
>JAQGOX010000154.1 GCA_028293365.1 Verrucomicrobiales bacterium
CTCGATGTGAATATCTCAGCATCTGAATTTCCGGAATCGCTCCGAAAAAATGCCACGACGCTCAAAGCACAACTGGTCCGCTCCGTCCATCGGCCCGACCTGGCTGAAAAATTAGTATCTGAATTGGATCGCGATTACCAACGTATCTGCGCCGGCAATTTTGAAGACATCGCGGACGAATGGGAGCGACAATGCACCACCATAGGCCGCAACGTGACCGTCAGTATCGGCCCTTCACAGATTCGAGGGCGCGCGGAATCGCTGGATCCTGCGGGAGCGTTGCTGGTTCGTACCGAGCACGGCCGACTCGAACGAATTATTGGCGGCGATGTGCAAATCGAGAAATGAAACGCGCGCGCAATAGAGCCATTTCCGCTTCGGAAGATACCACGTTGCTATTCGATATCGGCAACACCCATACCCATATCGGCATCGCCATGGGCAACAAAATTCAGGAGCAATTCAACCTCCGAACGCAAATCTGGACAAACGGCGCTGGTGCTGAAAAGCTTAAATCCCGGATTGCGAAAAGGACGATCACGGGCGTGGCGATTGCAAGCGTGGTTCCCTTTGCGACCAGTGGCGTGCGCCGCTTTATAAGGACTTGTGGATTGCCAACTCCCTTTTTGCTGACGGCGAAAACGGTTGCTCCAATTGGGATCGATTATCCCAATCCCAATTCGATTGGACCCGATCGTTTGGCGAATGCGATCGCGGCCCGTGCTCAGGTTGGGGCACCGGTCATTGTGGTTGATTTCGGCACGGCAGTCACCTTCGACGTCGTGAACAAGGCGGGCAATTATGTCGGCGGAATAATCGCGCCAGGCCTTGCAGTAATGACCGATTATCTGCATGAAAAAACCGCTCTCCTGCCGCGCATTGAAATTCGCGAGACCCGCGCTGTTATTGGCAAGGATACCGAACAAGCGATGCTCAGCGGTGCGGTGCACGGTTATCGAGGGATGATTCGGGAATTAATCGGCAAACTGAAAAAAGAGCTTAACGCCGAAACCTTGCCGGTGCTCGCCACTGGAGGCTATGCCAGTTTAATGGCGAAAGGCTTACCCGAAATCACTGCGGTCGAGCCTCTTCTCACGCTGACCGGTCTGCTCATAGCGAGCAGGGAGTTCCGAATTAAAGTTGAAACATCACGCCGAAAATGAATGATTCGCGCTCAATGAACCGGATTGCCAAACGATTTGCCCGATTGAAAGAGTCCCAGGAAAAGGGATTTGTAGTTTATATTGGAGGTGGCGATCCCAATTTGGGGGCCACTGCCGACCTGGCCTGTGCGTTCGATAAGCTCGGGGTTGACGTTCTCGAAATCGGTGTCCCCTTTAGCGACCCACTTGCGGATGGCCTTGTTAACCAACTTGCCGCACAACGCGGATTGGAGTCACGAACGACGCCACCGTTGATTCTGAAAACCGTTCGACAGATCCGCGAAACTTCGGAAATTCCGATAGTCCTCTACGTTTACTTCAATTTATTGCATCGGTTCGGTTTTGCTCGATTTATCCAGGAGGCTGCCAACGCTGGAGTCGACGGATTACTCGTCCTGGATCTCCCGCCGGAAGAATCAGAGAATTACGAGACCCTGATGGGCGACGCCGGTTTGTCGGTGATCTACCTGATCGCGCCGACCACGCCTGAGGACCGAATCGAATTCATCGTCCGCCGCGCGACCGGTTTTATTTATTACGTATCGCGTGAAGGCGTAACCGGTATGCAATCCAAAATCTCCATGACAATCGGAGAGATGATTAGTCGAATCAGGGCACATACTGATTTACCGATCGCCATTGGTTTTGGTATTTCGAATCCAGATCAGGCTGCGGCTGTCGCTCGAGAGGCCGAAGCAGTTGTAGTGGGCAGCGCAATTGTTAACCAAATTGCGGAACACGGTAAAAGCGCCGACCTTGTCTCAAAGGTGGCTGCTTTTGTTGAGCCGATGATCAAGGCCGTAAAACGGTCGATAGAAACAATCTGAATATGAAATCGAAATCAAATCTCAGGGATCGGTTTGTGATTATTATGGCCGGCGGGCGAGGGGAACGCTTTTGGCCCGTTAGTCGTGAAAAGACGCCTAAGCAATTGATCACATTGATCGGAGGACGATCTTTTCTGCAGCAGGCGGTCGATCGCGTCACTCCGATCGTTCCCATAGAAAATGTCTTTATCATCACGAACGAAGTTCAGGCGGATACAGTCCGGAAACAGCTTCCCAAACTGCCAAAAGGAAATGTGATTGCGGAGCCAGTCGGTCGTGACACCTGCGCTGCGGTCACGCTCGGTGCTGCAATCGTTGGCGCGCGTTCAACCACTGGAGTTATGGCGGTCCTGCCCGCGGATCATGTGATACCCGACGAAAAGAAATTCCAGCAAGTGCTCTCAGATTGTTTTGATCTCGCCAGTCGCGGTCAAGCCATTGTCACTATCGGCATTAAACCAACCGAGCCCGCGACCGGATATGGCTACATCCACATGGGAGAGCAACTACCTCCGCCGACCGGACTTAAACCGTATAAGACCCCCTTTCACCGTGTTCTTCGCTTCGTCGAAAAACCGCACCACGACAAAGCGGTCGAATACGTTAACAGCGGGGACTATCGATGGAATGCCGGAATGTTTATCTGGTCGTTTGTGACCATTACCGAAGGCTTGCAGAAACATCAGCCTGAAATGGCCGAGGCCTGCCAGCGTTGGTTCAAAGTCGCCGGCACTCCCAAGCTTGCCAAAGTGCTCGCGAAAGAGTATCCGGCGATCAAGAAAATCTCGATCGACTTTGCGCTCCTTGAACACGCGCAAAACGTGGTGGCGGCCGCTGGCGATTTCGAATGGGACGATCTCGGATCATGGACGGCGCTGGCTCGACATCTTAAACCGGATGCGGCCGGGAACTGTGCGGTGGCCGATTTTATCCATGTCGATGCGGAGCGTAACATCGTCTTCGACGCCCGCACGAAAAACCGCACTCCAATCGCGATCGTCGGACTGCGTGACTCAATACTGGTTCAAACGGACGACGCGACATTGGTCGCCCACAAAAGTCAGGCGCAGAAAATCAAAGATTTGGTAAAGCGTCTGGCTGAAGATAAGAAATACAAGAAGCTGACTTGAATCAGGCGTTTGCGGTCATTTGCATTTGCGGCGCTGTTCGGCCTGCTTTCTGAACAGCGCGCGAATATACTTCCAGGGTTGCGCGCGCAGTTGTGTTCCAATTAAAACTCTGCGCCCGTTCCAGGCCGGCGACGCGCAATTGCGCCCGAAATTCCGGATCTGCAGCGACCTTCGCCAGTTTGGATTTCATATCACTGACATCCTCTGGATCCACGATCAGGGCGGCATTACCGATGACCTCTCCCAGCGATCCACAGTCCGACGCGATGACAGGGCAGCCGCAAGCCATCGCCTCGATCGGCGGCAGACCGAAACCTTCATATAGAGAGGGATAAACGAAAGCGGAAGCCGCTCGATAAAGATTCGGCAAGTCCTCATTGGAGACGAACCCAAGGCTTCGAATATCGGACGCGAACGGCGAAGCCGCAATCGCCTGATGAATCGCTTGCGCCCCATGCCAGTCACTGCCACCCAGAACAAGCTGCCAATCCGATTTCGAGGTGTTCTTGAATTGATTGAAAGCTGAAATCAAACGGACATGGTTTTTTCCGGGATGTTCGAGCCGGGCGACGTACAGGAAAAATGGCGATTTCAAGTCCCATTTCTGCGCTGCCCAGAGTGCCGCATTGCCATGGTCATCGGGCTGGAATCGTTCGTGCTCGAGTCCATTGTGTATAACGGTTACACGCGATGCTTCGAGTCCCAAAAACTCCTCGATATCCGAAGCAGTGTTTTGACTGATGGCGATCACCTCGGACTGGCGCCGCGCAATCTTTTTAACGATGACTTTTCCATAAAACATCCGCGCGTAATCATATTTACCCGCGACTCTGAAAGGCGCCAAATCATGAATGGTCGCAACGGTCGCACACGGAGCGTTCCAGACCAGTCGGCGGTAGCTTGGTACGTGCAAGACGTCGAGCCGATACTTTCGTGCGAGCCGCGGAAGATAGACCTGGTGCCATAGTATATTTCGTACTGCCGGGCGAAAACGCTCCGCCACGGTTACAATCTCCATCCGCCCGGATATGAAGTCGAAGAGAGGACGGTCTTCTTCGAGAACAAACAGGACAAACTCGTGCCTCGAACCTTCGATTGTTAATGCCCGGAGAAGAGCGAACAAATATTGAGCAATGCCGGTGCGGCCGCGTTGGACGACCGAAGTGGAGATACCAATTCTCATGATTTAGCGGATAGCAAATAGTCTTCCAACCGCGCCAGGCGTAAAACATTTAGAACCGCCGGTTGGATCGCGACGAAGCGCACTGTGATTCCCTGTTGCAAAGCAAACTTTCGCGCTCGAATCATCAAGCTTAAGCCGGTGCTATCAATAAACCGCAACGCACTCAAATCCACCACGAGTTCGCCCTGCGCCGTGCCGCTGGAGATAATATGTGATTTCGTATTTTCCCAAACTGCATCGGCATTCGCCGCAGTCACTTCGCCCTGCCAAAACAGGGCGGGTCGCGCGGCGAAACTGCTGTTTTTGACGGCCACAGCTTGCGCGGTTCCATGGTCCGAAACCAGACGTTCCGCGGCGGCAATATCGGGAACGGATATGAAGAAATCCTGGAGTCTCATCATCGAGAGCGCCCGTTGAACGACATCACTAACACCGAGGAGAACGAACTGCTGATTCGATTGCCGAGCCTGTTTTTGCAGGCGTATCAGGAGGCCTACCCCGGTGGAATCAATAAATTCAACCTGGTTTAAATTCAAAAAACAGTGCGGGTGGCTGGCCAATGCCTCCTCCCAGACGCTTTTTTCGCGATGCACGGATTCGATATCCAGACGTTTCGGCGCTTCGATCAATTTCCAACTCGTCTTATCGATTACCGGCACTGGCGGTGGCACCGCCTTGTGCCTTCGGCGCGAACGCAAATACGCATATTGCTTCAGAATGGCGCCGCTGAAATGCCAGAGCCCCACGAAATAGCGCCGGAAAAGCCGTCGCGGCTCCTGGAGTAATCGAAAAATCCACTCCGTCCCGGTCTTTTGCATCCACCGTGGAGCTCGCGCCACTTTCCCCGCCAAAAAATCGATAGTCGCCCCAACGCCGACCGCCACTGGGACTCCCAATGTCCGATAATGCATTGCAATCCACTTTTCCTGTTTCGGACAGCCGAACCCGACGAAGAGCATGTCCGGCTTAGCATCTGCGATTCGCCTGCTGATTTCATCGTGATCCATGTCCAGCAACTTATTGAACGGTGGCGCATAGAAGCCTGCGACGTTCAGTGTGGGAAAACGCTCTTTCAGCTTTGCGGCAGCCTGCTCTGCGACTGACGGAGTGGACCCCAGAAAGAACGGTCGATATCCTTTCTCAGCGGCAACTTTGAGAAGCAAGGGAACCAAATCCGACCCTGCGACCCTTTCCGGAAGCGGATTGCCTAACAATTTTGATGCCCACACCAGGGGTGTTCCATCGCAAAGTACCAAATGCGCGTCGAAGAGAATCCGTCTAAGCTCCACGTCTTGAGACGCTTGAACCAAAAAGTCGACATTTGCGGTGGCGAGGTAATGTGGTCGGCCAGACGCGATCATCCGCTGAATGAGTGAAATCGTTTGCTCCGTGCTGACATTGTCAAAAGGAACCCCTAAAATAGCGATCGGCGCTGGCTCGGCAGACGAATAAACACTTTTCTTATCCATTATCACTTGCGCAAAGAGGTCCTGTTTCCAACGTTTTGCTCCAAGCTGACTCTGATTATTTCATAAGGCCTGTTTGACAGCATCTTCAAGTGGAAGAACATTAGGAAGTTCTCAAAATTATGTCATCAGGGTTGCACTGATGGATCATGCGGTGGAATCGGGGTAGGGTGAAAAATGCCTATGCCTGATTGATGCGAGTTCCTCGTCATAATCTAATGACAGTGTCCAGAAAGGACGATTCAGTGACGATCGAACAACACCGCGCTGCCGATGATCGAACGAGTAACAAATTGGGGGTTAAGCGCCCAACACCGATCAGCGACGAGAGCAGCGAAGGCTTAAATCCGGAATGACGACCCCAGCAAATCTTGCTAATTTAACAGGTGAGAAGAAACGGGCCTTGCTCGCACAGATGTTGCGGGAAAAAGCTCGCAAAGCAGGCAACCTGCCTCTCTCTTTTTCCCAACAGCGACTTTGGTTTCTCGATCAATTGGAACCAAACAGCCCGTTATACAATATCGCAACGGCGTTTCGGCTCAAGGGCCACCTCGATTTTCCAGCTCTGCAATATGCCCTCGACACGATTGTGGCTCGTCACGAAGCACTACGGACTCGGTTTGAATCTCAGGGCGAAAACCCGATTCAGATTATAGATCCCCCGAAACCGGTCGTTATTGAGCAAGTTGATTTATCAGGGATCTCGGCAGAAAATCGCGAAGCGCAAACGGAACGTTCGCTTTCCGATGAAGCGCGAAAACCGTTCGTTCTTTCGCGAGACGCTTTGATGAGATGCAGGCTGTTCCGAATTGGGGCTGCCGAACATATTCTTACCCTAACCATTCATCACATTGCGGCGGATGAATGGTCTTTAAAAATTTTACTTCGGGAATTCAGCGAGTGCTATCGGGCACGTCTCGAAGCCCGCGAACCTCAATTGCCAGAGTTACCCATTCAGTATGCGGAATTTGCCCAGTGGCAGAACGAATCAATTCCAAAAACCTCGGCGCCACATCTCGATTTTTGGAAACATCATTTGGAAGGTCATGCCCCTGGGCTCGATCTTTCGACGGATCGGCCGCGAGGAATGGTTCAGTCCTCCCGTGGAGCATCTCGATCGCGCTCCTTAAAACCGGAACTTGCGCAAGCAGTAGAGCGCATCAGCAGGGAAGAACAGGCGACTCCCTTTATGACGTTGCTGGCAGTATTTAACGTTCTGCTGCATCGTTATACCCGGCAGAACGACCTGGTTGTCGGCTCGCCGATCTCGGGGAGAACGCGCCTCGAAACGGAGAATTTAATTGGCTTTTTCGTCAACACTCTGGCGTTGCGGACACGGATCGACGATCAGGCGACATTTCGCCAGGTATTGCGTCAGGTTCGTGAGGCGACATTGGGTGCTTATACTCACCAGGATTTGCCGTTTGAAAAAGTGGTGGAGGCTCTGCATCCCGAACGCAGCGCCAGCCATGCTCCATTTCTCCAGGCCGTTTTTACATCACAGAATGATTTCGTTTCGGAGCTTTCCCTGCCTGGGCTGACGTTCGAGTTTTGGGAAATTGAAACTGGAACCGCGAAGTTCGATTTGACATTGATCGTTAAAGAAGGGAAACAACTTAAGGCGTTTCTCGAATACAATACCGATCTTTTTAATGATTCGACGGCTGACCGATTGCTCGGCCATTACGAAACCCTATTGGAACAGTTGATTGGCGCCCCGGACGCCCGCGTCTCCACGGCGCATATGTTAACTCCGCCGGAAGAACAGCAGCTCATCGTCGATTGGAACAAGACCGGCACCGATTATCCGCGGGGATCTTCGATCCACTCCCTCGTCGAACAACAGGCGTTCAAGACGCCCGCGGCCATAGCCGTGGAATACGGAAAAGAAAAGTTGACCTATGCCGAGTTGAATCTCCGAGCGAACCAACTCGCTCACTATTTGCATGGCTTGGGTGTTCGAAAAGGACAACTGGTGGGGCTATGCGTCGAACGTTCGCCTTCCATGGTGGTAGGAATGCTCGGGATTCTGAAGGCGGGCGCCGCTTACGTTCCACTCGATCCAGGTTATCCGCAGGAACGGCTTGCGCTGATGACTAAGGATACGAAGATGCCGGTTTTGGTGACTGAAGAAAAATCGCGTCTTCAAATTCCATCAAGTAATCTCAAAGTCGTTTGTATCGATACGGACCGGCGCAAAATTGCGCAGCATGCGAGCACTGCACCCTCTGAGCAAAGCAGTTCCGGCGATCTGGCGTACGTTATTTACACTTCAGGTTCGACTGGAAAGCCAAAGGGAGTCGCCATTCCACATCGCGGTGTAACCCGCCTGGTTTGCAATACCAATTATATCCAACTTGGACCCGAAGATCGGGTTGCGCAGGCGTCCACCCCTTCGTTTGATGCCGCGACGTTTGAAATCTGGGGACCGCTGTTGACCGGAGGCCGAATCGTGGGGATCAGCAAGGATGTGGCATTATCTCCGATCGATTTTGCCGCTCAAATTCGCGAGCGACAAATCAGCACTCTTTTTCTTACGACCGCGCTGTTCAACCAGCTTGAGAGTGAAGCACCGGATGCATTCGCCACGGTCAAACAAATATTGTTTGGTGGAGAAGCAGTCGATCCAAAATGGGTGCGGAGCATCTTATTAGGGGGCAATGGTCCCCGACGCCTGCTCCATGTTTATGGACCAACTGAAAACACGACTTTCTCCACCTGGTTTGAGGTCAAAAGTGTAGCTGCCGATGCCACGACCGTTCCAATCGGGCGGCCCTTGTCGAATAGCACCGCTTATGTGCTCGATCCGCACATGAATCCGGTTCCGGTCGGGGTTCCTGGGGAACTTTATGTCGGAGGCGATGGGCTCGCGAAAGAATATCTGGATCGGCCGGAAGTAACCCGGGAAAAATTTGTCCCTCATCCTTGGATTCCTGGAGAGCTGCTGTATCGGTCGGGTGATTTGGTTAAGTTACGGGAAGATGGCGCGATCGAGTTTGTCGGCCGGTTGGATAATCAGGTTAAAATACGCGGATTTCGGATCGAGCTTGGCGAAATCGAAGCAGTGTTGGCTCAATACCCGGGTGTCCGCGAAACGGCGGTGCTCGCGCGCGAAGATACGCCCGGCGAACGCAAGTTGGCGGCTTATATTGTTGCACCAGGCGAAGGGCGGCCTGCGGAAGCAGACCTCCGCGCCTATCTCAAGAACCGGTTGCCCGACTATATGGTTCCGTCTGCGCTTGTTTTTCTCGATTCGATGCCGCTTACGCCGAATGAGAAAATCGATCGCAAAGCCCTGCCGGCCCCAGCGCACACTCGCGGAGTTGAAAAGAGTTTTATTGCTCCGCGAAACACGACGGAACAGCAGCTCGCTAAAATCTTTGAGAAGACGCTCGGAGTGGAGCCTGTTGGCGTC
>JAQGOX010000156.1 GCA_028293365.1 Verrucomicrobiales bacterium
CACACTGGCGCGCGGCATCCATTTTTTGAACAGCCGTCTCCGTCGTGCGCAAGGCCCCTGGTCCTACCAGCAGGTCGCGCCGGTCCCTCGGTTGCGCGGGCGCAATTTTGGAATTATTGGGATGGGGCGCATCGGCACTGCAGCCGCCTTGCGGGCAAAAGCATTTGGGATGAACGTCGCCATTTACGACCCCTATGTCCCCGACGGTGCTGAAAAAGCAGTCGGTGTGCGCCGCTGCGATACCCTCGGTGAACTGCTCGCGCAGTCGCACATTGTCAGCGCACATTGCCCGCTCACGTCCGAGACGCGTCACATCCTGAATCGCGAGACGATTGCGAAGCTGCCGCGTGGGTCGTTCATAATCAATACGTCACGCGGCGGAGTCCTGGACGTCCTCGCCGTGCTCGATGCCATCGCCAGCGGCCACCTTGGAGGGGCGGGGATCGACGTGTTGGAAACGGAACCGCCTCTCGCTGACGATCCGCTCCTGCAGGCCTGGCGAGATCCCGGTCATCCGGCGCATGACCGGCTCATCCTCAATCCGCACGCCGCCTTCTACAGCGAGGAAGGACTCATGGACATGCGGATCAAAGGCAGCGAAAACTGCCGTCGGGCATTGCTTGGACAAAAACCGCGCAATGTGGTCAACGCCGCGGTCTAGCGGGTCGCTGGACGCTTGAGAGCGATATTTAGTGCAGTCTATTTTCCGTTTCGCGCTTATTTGCGGTTCCGGTTTCGAAAGCGAGGCGGCTCAGTTGGAGTTGGTATTCGTAACGAGCGGATACACTCGCGATCTGGGCGGCGGTTTTGTTGAGTTGAGCCTGGCTTAGTTCGATGATGGATACCGTCCCTAATTTGTACCGTTCTTCGGCCAAATCGTAAGCTTCGGCGGCGTGTCGCAGAAGCGCTTCCGTCACGCGCAGTCTCTCAAATCCTTCCTGGGTGGACAGCCACGCAATGCGCACGTCGCGAACGGCGTTATCTTCGGCTTCCTTCAATTTTTGGACAGCTATGTTCACGCGGAGATCGAATTCTCGGGCGCGTGCCTGGTACAATCCGCCTTCGAAAAGCGGAATGCTTAGATTGAGACCGGCGGCGGCATAATCCTTGCGAAAAGTGGGATCACCGGCCGGAATCACGCCTGCACTTCCGACCGCGCTTAACGTCGGATAATTAGCAGCATGTTCCGCTTTCGCGTAGTGTTTGGAGGCTTCGCCCTCCAGACGGAGGCGTTCCAAATCGGGACGATGAAGCAAGGCAATTTGAACCAGTTGATCGACATTGCTCGAAGCTGGAGGAGGCAATGGTTCTTCAATAAGTTGAAACGCCTGCGGTTCCTGATAACCGAGCAGTGTAGAAAGCCGGGTCAATGCCGAGGCGTTTTCATTTTCCGCCCGGAGCAGGAGCAGTTTTCCTTCATCGAGATTGACTTTCGCAAAGTTTACATCGAGCTCAGAACGAAGTTTGTTGCTGGCGAGTGTCGAGACCTGATTCATTGTAAGATCCCGTGTCTCGATGGTCTGTTTCGCAACTTCCCGAATAGAGGTCGCATTGAGCACTCCGAAATAGGCGGCGTCCACGGCTAGCAGGAGTTCCTCCTGTGTGGCGCGCTCATTCTGTTTTGCTGCGCTCACCCGCAAGCGGGCACCCGCCACCGAATTTGCCGTGCGCCCGAAGTCGGTAATTAACTGGCTGAGAATTAAGCCTTCAGCGTTGCGATCAAAAATGGCCGGATTGTTGAGCGCGCCGGCGGCAATTCGAGTATTTTCGTCGGACGTACCCACTGCAGTGGCATTCGCGGTCAAGGTTGGAAAATATGCAGCGCGGGCTTCCTTCCGAATTTCCTGAGCGGTGAGCACCTGCAACTGCGCTATGGAAATGCGCGGGTTCCGTTGTAGCGCCAGCGTATGTGCCTCCTGGAGGCTGAGCATCTGTGCGCCAAAAGAAATATGTGATGCCAGGACGAGTGCGGCGACGCTGAGTAACGGGCCTGCACAAAAACTGAGTCCGTGCCTGGTAATCGTTTCATTAGCACCCTGCTTCAGCCGGTTAAAGCCGGAGTTCAGGTTCCCAGGAACCGATTCAACGGCTGGTACAGAGAGCAATAGGCCATTGAAGGAGCTTTCTTTCCCTCGGGCGCGCCATAACCAGCTAAAGCACGGTGCTAATGAGGTTCGTATCGCTGCGCAGTCAAAGATTCGTGGCATAAAAGGTCTGCTCAGGTCTAGCTTAATTATTGATTTGTGTGGCTTGAGCGCGAGCTTCACGGCGCTGGTAAACGATTTGATATGCAGCTGGAACCACGAAGACGATCAGGACCACCGAAACGGCGAGGCCACCAATAATCGCACGGGCGAGCGGGACGTAGGCTTCGCCCCCGGAGCCGAGTTTCGCAGCCATCGGAATCAGTCCGATTAAAGTCGCGAGCGACGTCATAAGGACGGGGCGCAGGCGAACGCGACAGGCGAGACTGATCGCTTCCTGCAGCGGTTTGCCATCTTCACGCAAACGTCGAATGAATTCGACAATCAGAATGCTATTGGAGACGACAATTCCCACCATCATAACGATTCCCATTAGCGACATGACGTTCAGCGTCGTCCCAGTCACAATCAAAATCGCAATCACGCCAATGATGCCCGTTGGAACGGCGAGAAGGATCAGGAACGGGTCGATGAACGATTGGAATTGAGCCACGAGAATCAAATACACAAGCACGACGGAGAGAATCAGGC
>JAQGOX010000498.1 GCA_028293365.1 Verrucomicrobiales bacterium
ACTGAAGCGCGATGACCAAGGGCTGGCTGCCACGTGCGTAAAGCTTGATTCGGTCACTCCCAAAGGATTCCGTGAACCGATTCCTATCTATGAAGTTCCCTGGCGGCAGCCCGAAGTCGCAAGTCCGCCCGCGAAAGCATAAGTGCGGCTTTTCTTGTCACGCAGCCAGTCCGTTGGCATAACTACGCCGCATGCATGAATTTCGGTACGTAAACGGCGAATTGAATTGTGAACAAGTTCCGATCAGATCTCTGGTTGAGAAATACGGAACGCCGTTGTACGTCTATTCACAAAAGACCTTCAGCGATCATTTCAAAAAACTCGATCAGGCTCTCGGTGCGCTGGATCACCAGATTTGTTATGCCCTCAAGGCTAATTCCAATTTGGCGGTTTTGCGCACACTCGTGAATGCCGGTAGTGGTTTTGATATAGTCAGTGAGGGGGAACTTCGCAGAGTGATCGCAGCGGGTGGCAATCCGAAACTTTGCGTTTTCGCGGGAGTGGGGAAAACTGCGCGCGAGATCGAATTTGCCCTGAAAAAGGGAATCTATTCATTCAACGTCGAGAGCGAAGCGGAATTGGTTCGCATCAATCAGATCGCCGGCAAACTCGGGAAAAAAGCCCCCATAGCAATTCGCGTTAATCCGAACATCGACGCTCACACCCATGCCAAGATCACAACCGGCACATACGCGAATAAGTTCGGCATCGCATTCGAGGAAATCGAAAGCATTTATGCGCGCGCGGCGAAGTTGAAGAATCTAAAACTGCGCGGCCTGCAAATGCATATCGGATCGCAATTGACTGAAGTAGAGCCATTCGAGCAAGCAGTAAAAAAGGTTCTCCCGCTCGCAACCAGGCTCGCGCCGAAATACAACCTGGAGTTTTTCAGCATTGGCGGCGGCCTGGGGATCATCTATGATAATGCACTGGCGAGTGGATCTTCGGACTGGTGGCAGAAACCGGAGGCAAAAAATCTGCTAAATCCGGAAAAATATGCAGCCACGCTCGTGCCGCTTTTAAAGCCTCTCAGTTTGAAGATTCTGATTGAGCCCGGTCGTTTTATCTCGGGAAATTCCGGTGTCCTGGTTACCCGCGTAGAGTACGTAAAGCAAACCGGGAAAAAGAACTTCGTAATCGTTGATGCGGCGATGAATGATTTGATTCGCCCCGCTTTTTACGACTCCTTCCACCAAATCATTCCTTTGCGGAAATCCAAAGCAAAGGAAATCAGCTCGGACGTTGTGGGTCCAATCTGCGAATCTGGCGATTTTTTTGCGAAAGACCGCATGCTTCCGAAAGTCGGGGAAGGCGATTTTCTCGCCCTGCTCAGCGCGGGCGCCTATGGTTTTGTCATGGCGTCCAATTATAATTCCAGAGGACTCGCAGCGGAGGTGCTCGTCAATGGAAATAAGGGTGCCGTGGTGCGCGAACGGCAAAACCTCGACGATATCTGGTCTTCGGAACGGATACCGAAGTGGTTAATCGCATGATTGGACTTAGAGTGCTCTGCAAACGAACGTTTTAAAGAATCGGGTTCCTTTTTCCGGCAGGCTCGGCAGTGACCCATCCTCTTGCCGCCGGGCGGTTCTGCGTAAGCCAAAAATCTTTGATTGATTTAACCATCGCCACCAAATCAGCGGGCTTGGCGGGCTTTACGAGGTAAGCGTTTGCCCCCTGGCTGTACGCCCGCTGTAGATCGGCTTCTTCGATGGAAGCGGTGATCATGAGCACCGGGAGCGTTCGAAGAACCGGCTGCGCACGCACCCATTTTAAAACCTCCAACCCCGATTTTTTTGGCAGATTCAGATCCAAAAGCAAGAGGCTTATCGTTGGGGGTTGCGCTGGGTCAGCGTCTTTCAAGGCGCCTGTCAAATAATCGATCACAGCCTGGCCATCGGAGACTACAATCAACGGATTGGAAATTCCCACCTTCTCGAAGGCGCGCTCCATAAAGAATGCATCATTTTTTTCATCCTCCGCATAAAGAATTGGTTTCATTTTGTATTACGACCCATCGGTTTTGATGTCGAAAACATCGTAGCAAATTGTCGCGCTAGTCTCACCGGCGACCATCATCGACCGGAACAGGCACATTTGCCATTCGTAAATCTACGGAATTTCCCTGCCTGCGTCGATTTCCAGGAAAGATTTTTAAAATCCAGAATAGTATGTGCCTCTTCCACTTATTTTGTTTTGAGTTTTCGTAAAAGCTCGAAATACTGCTCTTCGCTTGGCTGAGGCCGTATCTAATCTTAGAATCAAGGATCTTCCGAACCAGGAGCGTCCGCGGGAGCGCCTTGTCCAATTCGGTGCGGAAGCTCTAAAGAACTCAGAGCTGATCGCTATACTCTTGCGCACTGGAACGAAGGGTCATTCCGCCATATCGATCAGCGAACAATTGCTCGCGCACTTTAAAACGCTCGATCATCTCGCGCGCGCATCGCTCAAAGACCTGCGGCAGATCAAAGGAATCGGGCGGGACAAAGCTATCGCTCTGAAAAGTGCCTTCACCCTTGCACAACGGATGTCGCTGGAAGTTCGAAACGAATCGCCGATCCTTGATGACGCCGAGCAGATTGCAAATTTGCTGCGGGAAGATAACCGTGTTTATGAAGTCGAGCATCTGCAAGTCGTTCTACTCAATGCGCGTCGTAAACTGATTCGCGTGGAAGAAGTTTGCCAGGGAACGCTCGATTCAATTTTGGCGCATCCCCGGGAAGTTTTCAAACGGGCAATCGCAGGAAATGCCGCGGCGATTATTTTGGTTCACAACCATCCGAGCGGTGATCCGACTCCCTCCGAAGCGGACATTCGGGTGACTCGCGATTTAATCCGGGCTGGTCAATTGCTTCGCATTGAGGTTCTGGATCATGTCATCATTGGCATCAGAACAAATACTCGCCCGCGCGACTATGTTTCGTTGCGCGAGTTGGGATATTTCTCATTGTGAAGCCTATGATTCATGCCACCGCAGTCGTCGATTCGCGCGCACAGCTCGGGCCGAATGTCGCGGTTGGTCCCTACGCGGTGATCGACGGCGATGTTCAAATCGGTGAGGGAAGCAGTATTGGCCCCCACGTTCATCTCACCGGTCATACGACGATCGGCCGAAATAATCGTTTTCACACCGGGTGCGTCATTGGCGATGAACCCCAGGATCTTAAATATCGGGGGGAACCAACGCGCCTGCGAATCGGCGATGGAAACACCTTCCGGGAGCATGTAACCGTGCATCGTTCCAGGATGATCGAGGAAGAGACGCGGGTTGGAAATGGCAATCTCCTAATGGCGCACAGTCATGTCGGACACAATTGCGTTCTTGGAGATCAAATCATTCTGGCCAACGGTGCTTTGCTGGGGGGGCATTCCATTGTGGAAGATCGTGCTTTCATTTCCGGCAACTGTCTGGTGCACCAATTCGCGCGTGTAGGCAAAATGGCACTTATGCAGGGAGGCTCAGCCATCAGCAAAGATTTGCCTCCTTTCACCGTGGCACGGGGAGATAATGGAATCGCCGGCCTGAACACCATCGGCCTTAGGCGCGCTGGAATGGATTCGGCCGCCCGGCTGGAATTACGTCGTTTGTACCATCGGCTTTTTCGATCAGGATTGAAATTGAAAGATGCGGTGGCCCAGGCCCGCGTGGAGTTCAGCGGAGAAGCTGCCCGCCATATGATTGAGTTTATCGCGAGCACCAGCCGGGGGGTTTGCAGAGATATGGCACAAGCCGCAGATTAGGGGTGGTTCTGTCCGCTGCTAAGCCTGTCTTCCACCTCTTAGTCTGCCCATCAAAGCAATCGCTCCGTTTTTGATGTTCTGGAGTGAATTTGGGAAGAATCGATCGGAATCGTCTCCGGCCGCTTGCACCAGTTCTCTTCCGTGCAGCAGAATCTGACGCCGGGCCCAGTAGATAATTCCAAGATCTGCCAGGCCTGCAACCCCTGCGAAGAACGCGGTCGCTATATAAAAATCGGGCTGCTTGAAATAGGGTTTCAAAGCCGGAACCTGATCCAGGATTGGCAGCAAAAAGGGATAAAGAAGCAATGGACAAACCAAACACAAAATCATCGTAAAAGAGCGCGCTTGTCCGGGATTTTTTGATTTAAGACCGAACCACATCCCGCACCATGTAAGTGCCAGAGCATCCAAAACGAGAAAAACCAGGGTGCAACCGAGCAATAGTAATGCGCGCCATCGATACAGCGACGATTCCGGATCGCTGTTAAACAATGCCGCCAGCCGATCAAACCCTGGAAGAGAGAGGATGTAGCCCAGCACCAGCAATGACATGACTGTTAGAGTCGGCCACCCAAATACCTTGCGAAACCCGATAAAATGGCCGGCAACGAGGTCAGGTATTCGGACGGGAGTCGATAAAATCAATTCGAGTGCGCCGTTTTCGCGAGCTTCGGCCAGGCGATACGATGCCCAGCCGCCAATGCGAACTTTAAGGCCGATGTTGAGCAAATAGGCCACAGGCAGACACACTCCTATCCGAACGGCAGCGGGATCGTTATGCCGGCTGAAATCCAAAATCAGGAACGCAGCAATCCCAGTGACCAGCATAATGTACAGCCAAACGCTTGTCCGTACCCCAGTCTGAAAAGACACCAGCCAAAGAAATGGATTTCGATCAAGAAAGATCGCTCCCATCTGGGAACGGGTCTGAATATGGGCCGTTTTCCAAGTCGCCAACCGCATTCGCAGGCTTTCTCCAGGCGACTGCCCGGCCTTATCCTGCCAGCAGCGTGGCGTAAGAAGCGAAGCAGCACCAAGACAAGCGACTCCAAGTCCAAAAATAACAGCGCAGGAAAGCGCAAAATAAGTTTTCTGACTGCCGGCGAGAGACCCAAATGCAAGCGTTTGAGCGAAGACAGGATTCGGCAATTCCAATGCGAGGCATAGGTCCGGACTGGCGCCATAGTAGCGGAGCAACTGCACGGTGCCGGTCAAACCTCCCGTGAAAAACAAAACGATCAAAATCCCAAGGCCCTGTGCATATTGTTGAGTGCGGCAAAATGAAGAAACAAATAGACCGATTGCTGCCGTGAAAAACAGGGTTTCCAGAATGACAACCAAAGCTCGAGCGCATTCGCCAAATTGCACACCACCAAGCAATAGAGATAGCGAAAGGATCGGCAATAGTGCCAATCCACCAGAAAAACAGCCAATGGTATGAACGGCCAGCTTTCCAATTACGATATCTCTGCCTTTTAAGTGAGTGAGAAAGAGCAGGCCGAGTGTGCCGGCGCGCTTTTCGTGACTAATGCTATCAGCCGTGGCACTAACGCCGGCAAGCGCTGCAAGAACGAAGGCTGACCAAACCTGCATTGCAAAGAGCTCCTGCCCAATTTGATTGGATGGATGTCCGGAGAATTGGAGGAGATTGTAAAGCGTCCAGATGGTACTGACGATCGCAATCAAGGACAGGTACACGCGCAACCGATATGTCCGCCTGCCCGCCGCGCGCACCCGCAATTCTCTAACCGCAACTGGGAAATTCATTCATTAAAAGGCACCCTCATTTCGAAGCTTAGACAACGCCCGGATCGGCTCGTTATGATCTTGACCGGAGATCCGCCAGGGCCTGCGAAATGACTTTGATTCGCGCCGGTGTTTGGTTTCAATAAGTGCAAATGGCCAAACGTACGCTGATTCTGGGGATCGATAGCGGCACTCAATCGACCAAAGTCCTTGTAGTCGATGCGCGAAACGGAAAAGTGCTTGGGAGTGCATCGCAGTCCTACGATCTGATTCCGAATTTACCACCCGGAGCAAAGGAACAACATCCCGAAACATGGCGCGACGCAACTGCGAAAGCCATTCGACAGGCACTAAAAGCATCGGGCGCGCATGGCGACGAAGTAAAAGCAATCGGCGTCAGTGGCCAGCAGCATGGATTTGTTCCGCTGGACAAGCAGGGGAATGTCATACGCCCGGCGAAGTTATGGTGCGACACGTCGACAGCGCCAGAATGCGCGGAAATTACAGAGAAACTGGGAGGTTTAAAAAACGCCATCAAAGAGCTGGGAAACGCAGTATTGCCCGGATTCACCGCTCCAAAGATTTTATGGCTTAAAAACCACGAACCGGCGAATTATCGGCGTCTTGCCACGGTGCTTCTGCCGCACGATTACCTTAATTTTTGGCTCACCGGCGATAAAACAATGGAATTCGGAGATGCCAGTGGCACAGCGCTATTGGACGTGCGGAAACGACGCTGGTCTGACGCAGTCATCAAGGCGATCGACCCGGAGTTGGAGACTAAGCTTCCCGCGGTTCAACCCAGCGACCGCCCCGCCGGAAAACTGCAAGCGGGCACGGCTAAAGCGCTCGGTTTAAGCGTCGGTGTGATCGTCAGCGCGGGTGGCGGCGATAATATGATGGGTGCGATCGGAACCGGGAATACGCGTCCAGGCGTTATTACAGCCAGCTTCGGAACCAGCGGAACTATTTACGCCTGTGCGGGCAAACCGGTGGTTGATCCCAGGGGCGAAATCGCTGCGTTTTGCGATTCCACCAACCAATGGCTTCCGTTGCTTTGCACGATGAATGTTACGGTGGCCACCGAAATGGTCCGCCGTGATTTCGAATTAACGCACGAACAATTTGAGAAGCTCGCGGGCAAAGCACCCACAGGATGTGACGGATTGCTCCTGCTTCCCTACCTCGAGGGAGAACGGACTCCGAACGTGCCTGCGGGGACCGGGACGTTTCTCGGAGTGACAACGCGGACTTTTACCGCACACCACTTTGCTAGAGCCGTCATGGAAGGAGTTACACTCGGGATGAATTACGGCTTGCGGCGCCTAAGCCAGCTTGGAGTCAAACCAACGCAGATCCGAGCTACGGGCGGAGGAGCCAAATCCAAGCTATGGCGGCAGATCATGGCTGATGTTTTCAACGCTGAAGTCGTCACCCTGAAAGTCAGCGAAGGTGCGGCATACGGGGCAGCGTTACAGGCTCTCTGGTGCTGGCGTCGGGAATTCGGTGAAAAGGTATCCATAGCTGATATTACCGATGCGTTCGTCAGTTTGAATCATGCCGAGACGGCTGTTCCGAATTCGAAACATCGCAGTGTTTATGACGAAGCTCAAAACGTGCAGGATAGTATGTCAACGGCCCTTCGTCCCATATTTGAACTGCACAAGAGAACCATTCTTCGCTAATCGTTCGCTCAATTCACCTTTCAAAATCGCCCCGATTGGGCGACGATAAGGTCATGACGGCTACAATTGAGGAGTTCCAGAAAAATCCGGGCCCCTTTATCGAAAAGGTCCAACAGGGTGCCGAATTGTTGCTCACCAGTGACGAGCGTCCGTCGGTGAAACTTACTTCGGTACCGCGGGAGGAAAAATCAAATCCGGCTCCCGCAGAACCCCGTTCGCGTAGAAATCCTCGCCTGAAAGCGGGCTGGGCCAAGGGCAAAATCCAGATCACCGGCGATATTGAAGGGCCTATTTTAACTAAGGAAGAATGGGGTCGTCTTTGGCCCGGGGAATGAGACTTCTATTAGACACTAACGCACTGCTTTACCATTCGAGCAACAGCAATCGCCTTTCAGAAGAGGCTTACCGTCTCATTGATCATCCGGAAACCCAGGTTTACGTCTCGATCGTCACTCCCGCCGAATTGGCATGTCTCGCCCGAAGAGGGCGTTTTAGTGGGGATCTTCCGTGGAATGACTGGTTCAGGAAAGTAATCACACAAAATCAATGGCAATGCCTTGATATCACCTGGGACATTATCGATGAGGCTTTTTCGCTGCCCGACCCGATGCATCACGATCCCGCTGACCGCATCATCGTTGCGACGGGGCGAAGGCATGGCTTGACTTTGGTTACTTCGGATCGGCGCCTTTTAGAGTCTTCGCTGCTGCCCTGTCTAAGCTGATTTCGCGGGAACCGCGAAAATCGTTTCGTTTTTCCTTTCCCGTTTGCGATAAAGCCATGCAAACTGCTGGTTTTCGATGCGCGAGCAATTTCGGGCCATCACCGAGCAATTCGAGACGTTTATTCTCGAAGTCATCTTCGAGCAGCGCCGTGGCAAAGCGGCAGCGCTGACTCGCGCCATACTCTTTTCCCTTTCCCAGGTTTTCCACGTGGCAGTTAAGGTGCGGCGTTTCCTCTACAATGTCCGCATACTGCGCGATTCGACTTTGGGCGTGCAGGTCATCGCTATCGGTAATTTAACTGTTGGCGGGACCGGCAAGACACCGGTGGTTGAAAAATTCGCGCGCGAATTACAGGACGCGGGGCGCACGGTTGCAATTCTTTCGCGCGGGTACCGCTCCAAACCGCCACCCCTTCCAAAGCGGCTGCTAAACAAACTTCTCTTTCGTGAGGATAGTACTCCGCCGCGCGTAGTGTCCGATGGTAAATCGCTTTTGCTGGATTCAGAAACAGCAGGCGACGAACCCTACATGCTCGCATCCAACTTGCGCGACGTGGTCGTACTGGTTGACAAAGATCGGGTTAAAGCGGGTCGCTATGCGATCGAACGGTTCGGCTGCGACACTCTCCTTTTGGATGATGGCTTTCAGTATTGGAAACTGCGAGGTCGCCGTCGCGATATCGTTCTGATCGATTGCCAGCAACCGTTTGGGAACGAAAAGCTTCTGCCACGGGGCACGCTCCGGGAGCCACCCTCCCATCTGGCGCGGGCGAGCACGATTTTTATCACCAAAAGTGATGGCAATACCGAACAATTGCGCAAGCGCATTGCGAAACACAACCCAACTGCAGGTGTGATCGAGTGTGTGCATCACCCACTCTATTTCGAAGATGTCTTCACAGGCGAGCGCCAGGGCATCGAATTTCTCCAAGGCAAACGCATCGCTTCTTTGAGCGGAATCGCGCAACCCGAAAGCTTCGAACAAAGTTTAATCCGCCTGGGCGGAGAACTCGTCTATACCAAACGCTTTGCCGATCACCACCGCTTCTCGCAACAGGAAATGCTAAACGCGATCAATCGCGGAAAAAAAAGGC
>JAQGOX010000516.1 GCA_028293365.1 Verrucomicrobiales bacterium
AAGCGTGCGCATTCCATACTCTGAAGACGCTCAGCCAAACTTCGCCTATTTCGTTTACGACGGCGTGCCCTCGTGGCGAGGTGCGACTCATCCAGGAGACGCAGATCAAACTAAAGCGCAGGTAACAGACTACAGCAGTAACGTCATGAGCCGCCTGCCGGCCTATCATCTCATCACAAAAGCACAATCGGTCCTCGACTCTCAGTTTTTACAACGAAACAGCGGCAACCAATTCAAATGGACCGGTACGATTGTCTCGGATGGAAAAGTTTATGACCACATTTCCTACCGGCCCCGGGGTGGAGTCTGGCGGTATGCGATGGGAAAAAATGCTTGGAAATGGAGTTTCACCCACAATCATCACTTTGAAATGCGCGATAATTACGACCACGCCTATAGCTCTCCGCATTCGAAACTGAATATCCGTCCGCTCATTCAACAAGGAGATTATTTGCACCGCGGCGAACAGGGAATGTTCGAATCAGTCACGCTGCGGATGTTCAATATGCTCGGGGTCCCGGGATCACGCACGACCTGGTTTCAATTTCGCATCATCGACGATGCTGCCGAATCCGGACCGTCGCAATACGATGGTGACTTTTGGGGTCTTTATCTTGCTGTCGAGGAAGGCGACAGCGATTTCCTGAAAGAACATGATCTGCCCGACGGAAATTTCTACATGATGAGGAATAGTTTCGGAGACAAACAAAACCAGGGACGAACCTCGACGCCGGACAGCTCGGACCTTTCAAGTTTCATCAATACTTACAAAGGTTCACCGAGCACTTCCTGGTGGCGCACCAACCTCGACCTCCAGGAATATTATAGCTATCGAACAGTTCTCGAAGCGGTTCACCACTACGATGTGGATGATCCTCCCGGAAAGAATTACGAGTATTACCACAATAGCGTTACAGGCCTGTGGTCCGTGCATCCGTGGGATATGGATCTCACCTGGGCTGACAATATGTACGGCGGTGGCAACGAGCCGTTTCGTGATCGGGTCGCACAGAATAGCAACCAACCCGAACTCAACATCGAATTCAAAAACCGAATTCGGGAAATCCGGGATCTACTTTTTAACACCGATCAAATGAATCAACTGATCGATGAATATGCGAACATTGTCCATGGCCCCGCCGGTCTGTCCATTACAGATGCCGATCGCGCCCAATGGGATTACAATCCAATCCTTGTAAATAGTTCCTACGGTGTTGATCCCAACTCTAAAGGGGGATGGGGCAAGTTTTATCAGTTTAACTATGAACAGCCCGGGATCAGTAATTCCTTCTTTGGCGCTCCGCAACTGATGAAAAAATATGTGGTCAAGCGCATGGCCAGACTCGATTCCTTGTCCGCGGACGCCGCGCGTCCCGCCAAACCGCAAATCACCAACCTTTCTCCGACCACTTTCCCGATCAACAAGCTTTCGTTTCGAGCCTCTGCTTACATCGGTACGGCCACTTTCGCTGGAATGAAATGGCGCGTCGGAGAAATAACACCAACCAACTCATTGACATTCGATCCATTTGCGGAACGGAAATATGAAGTGGAATCGGCGTGGGAGAGTCCTGAATTCAGCGCTTTTAATTCTGATTTCACCTTTCCGTCCTCCGCTTTGAAAGTCGGCCATACCTATCGCGCCCGGGTTAAAATGAAAGATGCAACCGGACGCTGGAGCAACTGGTCGGATCCGATTGAATTTGCGGCTGGAGAAGTCGATAACCTTGTAGCGCTTACCGATAACCTGCGTGTCACCGAGCTAATGTACAATCCAGCAGGGGGCAGCGATTTCGAGTTCATTGAACTTCATAATCAGAGCAGTTCTGAAACCCTGAACTTAAGCGGCGTCAAATTTACTCAGGGCATCGACTACACTTTCACGAACACGACACTCGCGCCGGGCCGTTACCTGGTGCTCACACGAGCGCCCGATCGGTCCGTCTTTCGCGCGTTCTATAATTTGAGTCCGGACGTCCAGGTGTACGGTCCTTATACCGGAAAATTGGACAACGCCGGAGAGACAGTCACGATCAAGACTGCGACCGGCAGCAGTGATTTGATCTCATTTCTCTACAGCAACAATCGAGGCTGGTCCATTGCGGCTGATGGCGGCGGCCATTCGCTGGTCCCCAAAGATTCTGCGATCGCTAACGAACCGAAAGGGTCACTCAATTACGGAGGCAACTGGCGCCCGAGCACCCTTCTCAACGGCTCGCCAGGGCAGGCCGATCCCCTGCCCCAGACTGGAATCGTGATCAATGAATTCGCGGCAAACACCACCTATGGCGACCCTGCCCATCCCGAATACGATTCAAATGACTGGATCGAGCTTTACAATTCCGGCAACGCATTCGAGAACTTTGACGCGATGTTCCTGAGCGATGATGTGACACAACTGAAAAAATGGGCTCTTCCGTCGGGCGGGTTGGCACCCGGACAACGCATCGTATTCGATGAAGTGACGGGGTTTCATTCGCCGACCAACAGCGGATTCGGTCTGAACAGCACCGGGGAACAATTAGTCCTTTCATATCTGCCAGGAAACGCCAACGATCAGATTCTCGACGCGTTTAGTTTTAAAGCTCAGGAGCCTGGTTTCTCGTTGAGCCGGCTCCCCGATGGCGGGCCTTTTTGGTTCGCGACAAAACCAACCCGCAATCTGCCGAATAGTCAGCCTATAGGTAACATCCTGATCAGTGAATTGATGTACCATCCAAAACCAACCGCAGCTCAACTTGAAGACAACGTTGCGGATGAATTTGTCGAACTATTCAACCCGACTCCGGCGCCGATTAACCTGTTTAATAACGTCGGAACGTGGAATCTGGATGGTGGGGTCAATTTCGTCTTTCCGACCAATGTGGTCCTGAACGCGGGAAAAGCGATGTTGGTTGTTAATTTTAATCCCACCAATACTTCGGCACTTAATGCTTTCAAGCAGACTTTCGGAATTACTAACAATGATGTCGCCATCGTTGGGCCGTACACGGGAAAACTGGGCAATAGCAGCGATAAAATTGCCCTCGAGAAACCACAGGCTCCGAGCGTTCCAGGCGATTCAATTGCCTCCGTGATCGTCGACGAAGTGACTTATTCGAACCTGTCGCCGTGGCCCGCAGGAGCAGACGCGAGCGGCAAGTCGATTACTCGGATCAATCCCAGGGCGTCAGGCAACGATCCGGCAAACTGGAATACAACCACTCCGACTCCAGGATCTTATGGAGGGACCATCGTGACCGTGGATACTGATCACGACGGAATGCCCGATGACTGGGAGCTCGTTCATGGTTTCGATCCGAATAATCCCGGAGACGCAACGCTGGATGCAGATGCTGACGGCATGACCAATTTACAGGAGTATCTCGCCAGCACCGATCCGCGCGACTCGACGAGCAGACTTTCTCTGACCGCAACCGCCTCAACCAGCAACGGAATCAGCCTATCATTCAAAACGGCGCCAGGAATGGGATATGTGATTGAATATGCAACCGACCTTGGCGCCAATTCGTGGACTGTATTCCTGGTCGTCGATCCTCAAACACAAGCCGGAGAGGTCAAGGTAAGTGATGCGCCGACGGGCTTGCGTTTTTATCGCGTGCGTTTAATTCAATAGAGGGATTTTTTTCGCAGGAAAGTCGAAACACAACTCTGAGCGAAGGAACGGAAACACTTCCATATGGCATTACGAATACACCCTCTCATTTGTGTGCATGACGTCGAGGCGAGCAGCCGTTGGTATCAGCGTCTCCTTGGCTGTCAGAGTGGACATGGCGGACCGCATTATGAGCGGTTGGTTTTAATCCCTCGCGAGTGTGAAAAGTCGATTGGGAGCTGCCTTGATGAGCTGCACTTGCCCCCCGACAAACGAAGCATTTGCCCGACGCTTCGCCCCCTTCCGTCCGGCAATCCCACGATCCATTTCCGCGCTTTTTTCGTTGCCTCCACTGTGTCGGTAACACACATTTCCAGGAGTTCCATCGGGATAAAGCCCTGCGTCCCATCCATCCGTGTCCGCATAAATAATCGTTCCTTCGGGATCCAGAACATCGGAAGCACGCACTTTGATCGTCCCCGCCCCTATATAAATGTTCTGAGCATACGCGAGAAAACCGAGAAATCCCCCTGCTCTCATGCCACTTCCGGAGGCGTTTTTTTGAAGACTCGAAGGACATATGAAAATGCCGGTTCCAGCAACTGTTTCCTTGCGTCCGACATAGGGCTGCAACTGTGTGTACCAAAGAGGCGGCGGCCAGGTCGTTGGATAGTATTGCATATCCTGTTCATACATGATCGCGGCCATCACGAGTTGCCGTGCATTGCTCGCACACTGCGTTGTTTTCCCTTTGTCCTTTGCCCGGCCAATCGCGGGAAACAGCAGCGAAGCCACAATTGCAATGATCGCAATGACGACCAGCAGTTCAATCAAAGTGAATCCGCCGACGTTAAACGGGGAATCCCACTGGCGGCGGAATCTAGATTTGACGTTCATAAATGAGCTCCCGCGCGACAAAGCCGCGAAATGCGTTTGCGATAACCCGCACCGCGGTTGGGATTCACGGCATGCTTCAGACAGTTGATGAAAATTGTCAATATTTAAACTGCCGGAACGAGACCGGTAAGTTCGGGTCTGTCTCGATGTCGTCGCACTCGATTCCTTGCCAACGGTTGAGACTTTCGCTTGGAGAAGTTTCGGGTATCATCGGGCACATGATCCGATTTATCGCTTTGGTGTTGCTCAGCAGCCTTGTTCAAATAGCGCGAGCCGACGATTGGCCGCAGTGGTTGGGACCGAAACGCGACGGAGTTTGGCGCGAAACCGG
>JAQGOX010000162.1 GCA_028293365.1 Verrucomicrobiales bacterium
GTTTTGAGCCGTGACTTCACGCTCGTGTTTTGGGTCTGTTTACGAGCACTGCTGCGCATCCGCCGTTCGGCTGACTTTGTATTCGGCATAAATCAATTTTTCAAATAAGAGCCGGTTACGGTAGCCAACCAGCAGGATTTGTCAACGCCCGGTTTTCTTATTCTGTTACCATAGCTTGTAAGGGGGCGCCCAATCAGGTCTGAACTCGCGCTTTTGACGCCTGCTTTCCATCAAAGCTCGCAATCGGTCGCGAGAGTTTTACACTGATCGCATGAAAACCCACTTGTCAATTATACTGGCGGGCCTTTGCGTTCTGACTTTCGGAAAAATCGCCTCTCGGCGGCTGGAGGCAGCCGAGCAAAACCAAAATCCACGTATAGACGTGATTCTTTGGTTCGATACCGAAGATTATTTGCTTCCGGCGTCCGACGATGCGGCCAAACGTCTTGCCGAGTTGCTCACTGAGCGTGGAATTCGCGCAACTTTCAAAGTTGTGGGTGAAAAAGCACGCACTTTGGAACGCCGAGGTCGTGGAGACGTGATCGAGTCGCTCCGGAAACATGAAATCGGGTATCACGCGAATTTTCACTCGGTTCACCCCACCCCCACGGAATATTTGGCCGAATGCGGCTGGCTTGACGGCGTAGCCGAATTCGCAAGGCGGGAAGGTGCGGGCGCCGCCCATGTACGTCGTATTTTCAATGTGCCAACCCTTGCTTGCTACGGCCAGCCCGGGTCATCCTGGGCCCCACAAGCAATTGGGGCGCTCCGTCAAATCGGAATCGCGCCCCATGATGTCCCCTGCTACGTGGACGAAGGTACACATGTCGGCATCGATCAGAAACCATTCTGGTATGCGGGCGCTTTAAACGTCTATCACATGGGCGACAATTACACACGTATGGAACTGCATGACCCGGCGATGGTTGAGCCGGGAAAGAAAAAGTTTTCAGATATCTCAAATCGTTTGAAATCCGAAAACGGCGGGTTGATCAGTATTTTCTACCATCCTTGCGAGTGGGTTCATCGTGAATTCTGGGACGGCGTTAATTTTGCCAATGGTGCCAATCCTCCGCGTGAGTTGTGGAAAGCGCCTCCGCAACGTACTTCGGAAGAAACGGACGGCGCCTTCCGTCGCTTTGCTGAGTATATCGATTTTATTAAGTCCGTGCCCGGAGTCCGATTTATCACCGCAGCCGATCTTCCCGCGATTTACAGGGATCGAACGATGACTGAGGGTGCTTCGCAGGAAGAATTGGGTGAAATCGTTTCGGCCCTCCTGAATTCCAGGGACGGGATAGCTTTTCGCGTTTTGAACGGTAAATCCTTTTCGGCTGCGGACCAATTTGACTTGCTGACACGGGCGGTTGGCGAGTTAATGCAAAAACAGGCGCCAAAGTTTCCCCTCTTGCCGCGAGTAATCCTTGGTCCCGACCCGGCGTCCGCGACGTCGATCCTCCCGCAAAACCCGTCGCCAGCAGCATTGCGAACTACTGTAAGTGACGTCTCGAATTATCTCTCCACCCAGCATCGAATTCCTGCTCGAATCTTTTTTGGTTCGGATGCGATTTCCCCTGCGGACTTTTTGTATGTTCTTGCTTCGGCTTACTCACAATTAAACTCAAACCCTCAAAAGGAAACGATACAACTGCTTCCTGAGACCGCGCTCAGTCTAAAGGCCGCAACTTATGTCGCCAACGATACTCCCAACCTATACGGAGGCTGGGTAATTCATAAACATGGATTTCGGGCGCCGAAAGTCGTCGAGCAAGCCAAGCTCCAGGCGTGGACCCTAAAGCCAGCGATACGCGCAGAGTAGTCCCAGTGCCCGATTCCAATGGATGCTGGCGCTACTCAAAGTTTGAAAAGTCGAAAGAATTTTTGATCGGTATCGGTGGCGACGGTTGCTGCATTCGGGCCAGAAAGAACCAGGCTCCACCCAGCAGGATCATCCAGACTGCTGGCCTGCTGCAGGATGTACCCAATACCACCCCAACTGATCTGCATCTGACTACCGAGTATCTGGAATTGAAGAACGCCTTCGTCCAGGGTTGCCAGACGGAAAAAGTCGCTGCCGCTATCCACTGAAACCGATGCTGAATTGCCCCCTGCCCCGAGGACGTCAGTCCAGACGAGATGTTCACCCAAAATGTTTGCGTGCTGCAGCTTGTAGCTTTTGCCAGTCCAGGTAAGCCGAAGTCGATTTAAAACATGCTCATAATGAATCACCCCGTCAGGCGCGTCTCCCGTTGCCTTCAAACGAAGGCTAAAATTGTCGCGGACGTCATCGGTTTCCCATAGGCCCCAGATCGAGTCGTTCTTCTGCCAGTAATCACCGAAACTCTTTCCGACGGTGGGGGGATCGTACAGTAAAAGCTGCATTTCTTCCCCGGCATTCCTGTCGATTCCGTAAAACTGCATCCCGACTGTGAAGTTATTCGGAACGGTTATATTGAGGTCATGGATCGATTGAGCGTTATACCCAGGATAGAGTTGAAACAATGGGCTCTCCCAAATCATTGTTTTCGGAGCCTGGCTGCCGAACGCGTCCACTCCGGGCCCGTCATTCAAATAAAAACGGACCTGCCCAATTTCATTTCCCTGCGTCAGCCAATTTCCAAAATATTCAAATTGAACATCAGTGATATTCCGGGCGGTACCCCCAAGTGTGACTTCGTCTCCCACTTCACCAGTCACCGGAAGCCCAAAATCCAGATTATGAACTGTATTGTCGTAAACGATTTCCTGCGCGTGCAGAGCCATCGCGCATAAGCTAAAAACAAGGGCGATTTGCGGGGCCAGACGGGATATAGCGGGGTAATGGGAGTTACGATTGAGAATAGCCATCGGAGTAGGATACATATCTTTTACGCCAACGCCAGCCCCAAAAAAGATCAAAGATCGAATTTCGAGTAAAATAATAGTGTCCCCGTTTTTCCGGCAATCGTGCGTTTTTGATTGCGGGGAATCGTGGATGCGAGAGACTTTCTCACCAGCTCAACGCCGCATATGCAAAAGCAACTATATCGCCCTGCGAAAATCAGTCTCGCCCTGGGATTTACGGCTGTTTTCTTTGCGTTTTCCCATACCTGGCTCCTCAACATCATCGCGCTCCCCCTCGGCCTCACAACCATCTTGATGGGATTTATCGCCGCTTGGCTTATCCAGAGAAGACGGCAATCAGTTCGCGGCATCGGTGTCGCGCTTGGCTCGGTTTTTGCCGGCATTTTTGGAGTGATAGCGAGCGTGATGGTGATGGCAAATATGGCGACCAACCAATTTGATCCGCGCCGCCGCCAACATGAACATCTGCAGAGAGCCATGGGCTCAAGCTCGATGCCTGACAATAGCGCGACAAATTTCACATCGAACCTGCCCATTATCGTTTTGCATACGGACGGACAATATATTTCAAAAGAGGACCAGAGCATTGCTCGCGCAGAGTTTTTTGGAGTTGTGCCCGGCACGCATCGGGCCGCGCTAAGTTCAAATCCCGAATACCAGGGGTTGCTCGGTATCCATATGCGCGGAAGCAGCACCATGGATCTGCCGAAACACTCGTTCACCGTCCACATGCTCGATTCGAAAACCAACCAGACCAAAGTGGCCCTTTTGGGGATGCCCAAGGAAGAGGATTGGGTGCTTTACGCTCCGTTTGAGGACAAAACCATGATCCGGGATGTCCTCGCGTTTCAGTTGGCGAATAAAATGGGCCGCTATGCCCCGCGCACTCGTTACGTGGAACTCTTTATGAGCAGTTCGCGCCGTCCTGTTTCAATGCGCGATTATGCCGGAGTTTACGTATTGATGGAGAAGATCAAACGCAGTCCCAATCGTGTTAATATCGCCAGGTTAAGTTCCGAAGATCGGTCCGAGCCGGAAATAAGCGGAGGCTATATCATCAAGCGCGATCATCGGGAAAGGCCCGAAATGCACTTTCGCACAAGTCGAGGTGGCCCCTACTTCTACGTTTATCCAAATGCGAAACAGATTAATTCGGAACAGAAAGCGTGGCTGAAGAATTATTTGAATTCCTTCGAAGAAGCACTTTACGGCGAGGATTTCAAAGATCCCAAGACGGGTTATGCCGCCTATTTGGACGTTGATTACTTTATTGATGAGCATTGGCTTATTGAGTTAAGCAAGAATGTTGATGGTTTTCGCTATAGCAGCTTCATCACGAAGGATCGCGGCGGCAAGATACAGACCGGCCCTCCCTGGGATTGGAACCGGTCTTTCGGAAACGCCAATTATTACGGCGGAGAAAGCACCAGGGGATGGTATTCATCCCGGCTAAGGGATAACGAAATATCCTATTTCCAGCGGCTCCAGGAAGATCCTGGATTTATGAAGCGCCGGGCGAAGCGTTGGCGTGAACTTCGCAAAGACGTATTGGATTTGAAGAAGATTCACACGGCCATTGATGAGCTGGCGGCTCAGCTTGAAGAGGCGCAAGCCCGCAATTTCAAGCGCTGGCCCATCCTCGGCGAGCACCTTTCCTGTAATTATTTTGTGGGTGAGACTTACGAAGAGGAAGTCCGCTGGCTCAAAAAATGGATCGCCGATCGCATCGCGTGGATCGACGGCCAGGTGGGCATAGTCGAGTAAGGATTAAGCCGGTTTCATTTCAAGACCGCGCATTGTTCCTGTCGCGGAGGCGAACTTGGTGGTTTCCAACCCCATTCGCTGCAACATGGAAACAAAAAGATTGGGCAGCGGATAATTGCGGTCAGTATCGAATCCCAAATGCTGGCCGTGCCTGAATCCACCGCCAGCGAAGAGCGTTGGCAAATTGGTCGTCACGTGCGTGTTCGCGTTGCCCAGATTTGAGCCATAGAGAATCATGGTGCGATCGAGCAGAGATTCGCCATTTTCGGAGATTCCTTTGAGCTCAGTAAACAGCTTGGCAAGCAGTTTCATATGCCATTCGTCAATCGCCTTTAATTGCGAAAGCTTTGCTTCCGATTTTCCGTGGTGGGAGAGATTATGATAGCCGTCCGTAATCTTCACCCCGTCGATATCGATCGCAGGAGAATTCACACTATCGAGTAGCAACGAAATCGATCGGGTCGAATCGGTCTCGAAGGCGAGCTTCGCCATATCGTACATGAGTTGCACCTTTTCCATGTACGCTTTAGGGCTTGCCGGATCGAGCGGGCACGGAGCGCTGACTTTCGGCTTAGGTTTGTGCTCCCATTCACGGGACATCGCCATCCGCTGCTCAAGATCGCGCACGCTAGTGAAATATTGATCCAGACGATCCCGGTCCCGCGATCCGACGTTGCGCTGCAAATCCTTCGCCTGACCAGCCACGACATCAAGGATGCTTTCGCCCAACTCGAGTTTGCGCACCTGGTTGTCCATTTCCTCCGCGGTTCCCGTGAGAAACATGCGTCGGAAAACATCGGCTGCTTTTTCCTCACAAGGTATGAGGACACCGGAACTGGTCCAGGAGAGACTTCGTTGTCCCTGTTGCACATTGACTCCAAGGGTCAGTGAGGGAAAGCGCGTTAAATGCCCTATTCGTTCGCCGATATACTGATCCAGCGAAATGGTATTGCGAAAGCTGCCGCGGCCGGGATGTGGGGCGGCAGTGAGAAAGCAATTGTCGGCTGGATGTCCGCCATCTACGTCTGGATGCGATACCCCGCTAAACACAGTGAAATCATCACGATGCTCCTTTAGGATTTCGAGGTAAGGAGAAAGTTTGTAATCCGAGCCGGTTTGGCCGGGAAAAAAATGGTCCGGCAATAGACCCAGATTATTGCAAATCGCGAACATGCGTCGCGGTTTTCCGCCGGGTGTGATCGTGGCATCGTTCGACTTGATTGCGGAAAAAGCGGGTTGCATGGCATCGAGCCAGGGCAGCGCCATGAGGATGCCTGCTCCGCGCAGAAAACGCCGGCGCGACATTCCGTTTTCAGTCGCGACAAATGGTGCAGTAAACCCAGACTGCCTGTGTTGATTTTTCATCAATAATTTTCCTGCTATTTGTTTAAAAACAAGTCGCTCTGCACGATTTCATGAATAAGGCTTCTCACACCATACCCCTCTGAGCGATTGCGGGCCACTATTTTTGCTATTTCGGGACGATCTGAAAAACGTATCGACGCGCCTGTTGCGTAGATAGTCAATTGCTCGGCCAGGTTGCGAGCAAGTTGATCCGGATCTTTCAACAGCAATTTTTTAAGTTCGCGAATGTCATTGAATTTCCGGCCATCAGGCAGTTCACCCGCTGGATCTACGTTTTGACCGAGTGCGAAGTGAAACAATGTTCCATTATGGCCACTTCCATTCACCTTTTCCCCTTCGCCCACAGAACGATAACGAGCGCGCCATCCGCCCATCACATCGAAGCTTTCGAGGGCGAAGCCCGCCGGATCGATATCGCGGTGACAAACATTGCATGACTCCTGATTGCGATGCTTCGCGAGTTGCTCGCGTATAGTCGTCGCGCCGCGAATGTCGGGGTCCACGGCCGTAACACTCGCCGGCTGCGGTCGAGGTGGTTTGCCCAGAATACGAGTCATGATCCAGACGCCTCGTTTCACCGGAGAGGTCGTGGTACCGTTTGCCGTCACTTTCAGCACACTGGCTTCGGTTAAGAGACCACCGCGAACGCATTCGGGCGGTAATTTCACCGGACGCAACGCTACTCCATGTACATCCGGTATTCCATAGTGGGTTGCCAATCGTTCGTTCAAAATCGCGAAATCGGAGGCCACCAAATTCGTCACGCCCAGATTGCGCTTGATCAATTCGCTGAAAAACAACTGCGATTCCCCAATCATAGATTCCGCGAGCAGATCATCCAATTGATAATCAGGATATAACTCCTCGTCGGGGGCGGTCCCTGAGATCAACCGCAAATCGAGCCAGTAATCAAGAAAGGAATCAACGAAACGGCTCGCCCCCGGGTCGTTGAGCAATCGATCGGTCTGTTCGAGGAGGACCTTGGATTGATGCAGCTTTCCGTGTTCAGCGAGGCTCCGCAACTGCTCGTCGGGAGTCGAATTACGAAGAAAATAAGAGAGTCTCTCCGCAAGCGCTCGGTCATCAAGTCGCCCCGGCTGCTCATTGAAATAGAGAAACGCGGGCGAACTGAGCACGCCGGTATATCCGGCGATCATTCCATCGGTAAAATTGTAGCCCTTTTTCAACGCGTTCTGAATGATTCCCTCAAAGCGCTGCACTTCTGCTTCTTGAATCGGGCGGCGATAGGCTCGCTGCATAAACTGTCGGAGCAACCTTACCGAATCATGTTCCGGATTTGTGGAGATCACGTCTACGCCAGTGGGTGTCCGGCGCTGCATTCCCGCACGATTAGTTGTTATAATCGGAGGGCGATCTTGCATTGCCAGATTGCCAAAAAGCAGTTTATGACCGGCGCCAGGCCATTGGTCCACAACCGGCCCTTCAACTTCCATCCAGGTAAACGCTACCGCTGGCATGCCTTCCTTGGTCGCCAGCGGATTTTTGAAATCCGGAGGGCGAGAACGGAAAAAGCGCGCCGCATCTGGCCGGATCGTCTCGCCCGCCAGGAGCCAAACTTCCAGTTCGCGAACAGTCGGATCGGGATTGAAATCGAAACTGCCGACCCTTCGAAGACTCCGCGGCGGCGTCTCCGCGTAAATAGTCACTGGTTCAGACCGCTTCGCTTTGGCCGTTTCCGTAAACTTTGGTCCCATCCAGACGCTGTAGCCCGAAAACTTCAATTTATAGCGCCCCGCGATCGGCGCTCTAAACCCGCCGAAACGAATCTCCGTCGGTTCATAGGTGCTAACGACGAGCGCCATTGATTCCTTCTCGCGCCGTTCCGCATTAGTAGTCTTTGGGTTCTTCGGCTGGGCCTCCGCCATTATGTTCGTCTGCAAATCCAAACCGATCAGCGGAAACGTTCTTCGGTTTACGGGACCTTCGATTTTGATCTTTCCGAAAAACTCCCGTTCATCCCAGGTATAATAGCGTTTGGTCGTCTTCTCGGGCCGCGCGGATTGAGGCGCAATCGCCTGCCGCAATGCGAACTCACTCGCTGTCAAATACCGTGCCATTTGAACGTGCGACACGTCCAAGGCCTCCCCAATTTTGTTGAACCCATGCGATTCGGTATCTTCCGGCAAAAATGCCTTAACTTCCAAATAGGGGAGGGAAAGAATATCCCGTAGTGTGTCTTCATATTCGTAACGATTGAGCCGCCGCTGGGCAGCTCTCCCCTGCTCCGCTACTTTCGCTCGATCGACCGCTAACAATGCTGAAGTCAACTGATTGGTAAATCGCCGGAGATCTTTCGGTTCAGGACGCGTTTTTTTTATGGGAGGCATTTCCCCGTTTGCCACCCGGTCGTTCACTTTTACCCAACTGGCGAAATTGGTGGCATTGTCGAGATCGAATGGCAAAGTGGTAAAATCGAGCCCCCCTTTTTTCGTCTCCGCATCGTGACATTCGTAGCAGTACTTCTGCTCAAATGGCTTGAGGGAGGCCTCTTTGGAGACCGCGTTCCAACAAGGAATCAGTAACGCAATGCAAAAAGCCGCCAGCACTTGCATTCTCAAAAATAAAGTCGATTTCGTCGGCATCAATTTGTCGTTTCTTATTGACGTTCAAAATGAAGAATTCCTTCACTTGATAAAAGGGAAATGCATTGAACTGTAATCCGTCAACAGGGCTGAGGCCCTGCGCTTATTCTCCTGATACCAACGTACCTTGAAAGCGAGGATTTCGGCCTCCGTTTCGACGCAGGGAAAGCACTCCGCTCATCTGTGCGCGAATTCCTGCCGCCGGGCAGAGAGCAAAACTGAATCGACCTTCGCAAGTAGCAGCCGACATCAGGTGCCTCCCGAAACGCCGGATGCTGCTCTGTCTCCGATTTGCATTCCAAAATGGAATCCGGTCCGCCCACTCGATCGGCAGAAGCCCGAAGACACTCTCTTTAGTCCGCAGTCTGTCCAAATTCTCAGGCTCAATTGATTGGAATCTTGCGTTTAGTGGTAAAACGGCTAAACCAAATCCAAATTGAAGCCCCAGAAAGAAGGATGACGATGGCTGAATCGATTACTGAAAAGGTAGCGCGGTTCGAAAAGGCGCTTGCTCTCTTCCTGGAACGCGTGCGCGCCGATTCCAATCTTCTGGCCGCAGTGCTGGTCGGCAGCCTTACGGAGGAGACCGTATGGCGCCGCGACTCAATCTCGCTCTGGTTGATTGAGAAGGATGGCGTAACCAAGCGCCTGCGCGCGGATGGTGACGAGCCGCGCGTGTTTCGAACTTTGGTCGAAGAAGGAGTGAATCTGCATGTGGAACTTATCCCAAGGAGCCGTTTCAAACGAATGGTGGAAGGATCGGCACGCACGGCTTTTCGTCACAGTTTTTTCGCGCGCCGCAAACTCATTTACTGCAACGACGCTTCCCTCGCCAAATGGTTCGAAGAAGCCGACACAATGGCGCGTCGCGACCAGGAGCGGGAGCTTTGTATTGCAACAACGTGGTTGATCCACACACACCGATATGCAGCCCGCCTTCTTGCGGATGAACGTGATCTCGATCTGGCTTTTCAGGAATTGCTTGGTGGTGCGCACTTTGTGGCCGCGGCTGAAGTGATCGCCTCCGGCGAGGTGCATGAAGGATTGTTGATCCATCGAGGACTTGAATTGGCTCCGGCCTTTATGCGCAAAATCTATTCGGATCTGCTGTCAGCTCCCCGAACGGCAAAGAATCTGGGGAAAATCCTGGAGGCGCTCGATCGTTATTTAGAAAAGCACGCGGAAGAACGATTGCGGCCTGTCCTGCGCTATCTCCGCAAGGAAAAGCGCCTGGTTCCGTTGAGCGAACTGGCGGATCATTTCGCCCACTCGCAATTGTATCCCTGGCATTTGGAATCCGCATGTGAGTGGCTCGAACGCAAAGGACGACTCGGGAAATTCTCCGCCCCGTTTGGCCTCACCAAAATGAGCCGTGTGGAAGTTGAGGAACCGGCCTACCTTTGCGAAGAGGAGTGATGAATCGATTGCCCGAACCGTAGTTAGGTGCCCTCGTTTGCGCGCATCAACAGTACTTTTCTGAGGTTCTCATCGAGGTAGAAGTTGGCTTCGCGTTCGAGAGCAGCGAGAGTCAGGGTAAGGCTTGGAATGAGCTGATTTTGTTTTGCCATGAGGAGAGCGCCCGCTAATCCCAAGCATCGAAGTCCGCGATGTTGGGCGATCTCGCGTCCTCGTTTCTCATCAATGAGCAAGGCATCAGCGCGAAGGTCTTCCGCCAAAACGATCGCTTCCGCCTCACCTTGATCGAGTTCCGGCAATAACACAGTAACTGCGGCCCGATTAGCGACGGCATGCACTTGCAGAAAGGGTGGTAGTTCGGAGTGATACTTCAAGAGCTCGTCGCGGACCGCTTCGGGAACATTAACCGCGCCAAATAGCTCCTGAAGCAGACTGACACGATTGATCTTCAACAATGACGTAATCGCCGTTGTGTCGCTAATGACGATCACGTTCTCTGATTCCGCCCATCAGAGCGCAGGCTGACGATAGTTTGCAGGTCGCTTTCAAGATCCGCCACATCGTAGTTGATGGGGATTCGGCTTTTACCCAGTGCGTCCAGGAATGCTGGTTTGGAAATACCGGCAATCTCCGCGCCGCGTCCCAAAGTAACACGGCGATCCAGATATAGCCCAAGAGCTAAATCTAAACGCCATTGCTCCTCGGGCATGTCGATGCCGCGAATCAGATGGTCCGGCAAACAAAGTTCCATGCAGAAAAATTAATGGAAAGGAGAAATAAGGCAAGGATGAGATACCGTTCGCCAATTGCTTTTGCGGAACCCATTTCGCACGGACAAATGAAATCGCAGGCAGAATGTTTACGATCTGAAGGCACTGATTCGGTTTTTCGACGGAAGTGGTTCCAGTATCTCAATATTGTTCAACCGGCTCCGCCAATTGCTGGCCCGGCTTGGAAAGCGAACTAATTGAGGCTTTCTTAGAATTCCCAGAATGCTACATTCCGAACGTGGCAATACTCGTAAAGCCGGGGAAGGCGAATTGGATCATCGTCCCAGGGCGTTAGGTTGAGTTGCAGTTCCGGCATAGAGTGCGCTCGAGGAGGCCAGTTAAAACCGAATCACTATATTCTCCAATAATGATCCCTTCAGGAATGAACAATGACCCCATGCGAACCACGCTCCTGATTCAGGGAGCGCGCGAAAATAATCTGCGCAATATCACGGTCGAATTGCCGCGCAATAAACTGGTCGTCATCACCGGTGTCTCCGGGTCTGGCAAGTCCTCCCTGGCATTCGACACTTTGTATGCGGAAGGACAGCGGCGCCTGCTCGCATCCATGTCTTCTTACGCGAAACGTTTTGTCAACCAGTTGCGCAAGCCAGACGTGGACTTTGTTCACGGCCTTTCACCTGTCATCTCGATCGACCAGAAAACGGTAGGAAGTAATCCGCGTTCGACGGTCGGAACGATGACGGATCTCTGGGATTATCTGCGCATGCTCTACGCGACGCTTGGGACGCCCCATTGTCCTCGTTGCGAGCAACCGGTCGAGACTCGCTCCCCGCAACGGATGCTTGAGCATCTGCTGCAATTGCCCCGCAGAACCGAAGTCGAGGTGCGCGCGCCCGTCTTCGAAATATATGGCGAAGATTGGGAACAGGTGTTCGAACAGGTGCGGCTGCAAGGGTATCGCCGTGTGCGTGTCGATGGAGAGGTTAAGGATTTGGGAAGCCATTTCGAATTGAGCGAAGAGGAACACCCCTGGATCGAAGCTATTATCGATCGTTTCGTGGTCGGTCCGGGGATCGACCGTCAGGTGCTCGCCTCTCTGGAACACGGCATGAAGGTGGGCGATGGATTTCTCTCATTCCATCCCGAAGGGATCTCTCAGACCAAGCTGAAGAGCTTTTGGAAAGATTTCGGTTGCCCCGAACATCGGCTGATTTCCGCGACGTTGCACCACGGCAACTTCACCTTCAACGATCCTGCTGGCGCCTGCCGCACCTGCGCCGGACTCGGTACTTCCAAGCGGGTTAATCCAACACTTTTAGTTCCCGATCCAGGCCGAACCCTGGGAGATGGCGCGATCGTCAAAGAAGCATTCAATCATGACAAAAACGCCTGGGGCGGCCGGTGGTTGCATAGCTTGGCGAAACATTATCGATTTCGACTCGATGTCCCGTTTACGGAACTTTCCGAATCGGCAAAGAACTTGATTTTCTACGGGAGCAAAGGGAAGAAGATCGAGATTGTCGTTCCGGAAGGCGCGCGCCAGGGGGAACAGCACGCGGGCAAAAAAATGGCCTTTCAGGGCGTCGTACCTCAAATCGAACGACATTACCACTGGTACCGCAAGCAAGGCCGCAGCATGGATGGGATGGAAGCGTATTTGGACAAGGTAATGGTGGATTACGATTGCCCGGATTGCCGTGGAGCGCGACTGCGGAAAACACGCAGTTTGGTGCGCGTCGGCGGCAAAACTCTTCCGGAGGCTGGCGAACTGCACTTGCGCGATCTGCAACAATGGCTCGGAACTCTGAACATCGCTGCCGACAAAACGGCGGTGGCAGCCACTGTGATGCGCGAGATCGAAGGTCGGGTCGATCTCCTCATCAACATCGGATTGGACTATCTCAACCTCAACCGAAGATCGGGCACGTTATCGGGCGGAGAATCGCAAAGAATTCGTCTCTCGACTCAAATTGGCTCGGGATTGATGGGCATGCTCTATGTCCTTGATGAACCCAGTATAGGCCTGCACGCCAAGGATAACGTCAAGATGATCCGCACGCTGGAACGTTTGCGTGATTTGGGCAACACAGTCGTCGTAGTGGAACACGATGAAGAGACTATTCGCGCGGCGGATTGGTTAATCGAAATTGGCCCCGGCCCTGGCATTCACGGTGGCGAAGTGGTGGCACAAGGCCCACCGTCTGTGGCCCTGGCCGACGAACGGTCCTTGACCGGTGCATTCCTCCGCGGCGCAAAACAAATCCTGAAGCCGGAAAAACGTCGCACCGCAGGCGAGCATCGGTTACGGATCAGCGGCGCGCGCCATAACAATCTGCAAAACCTGGACGTGGAGATACCGTTGGGATTATTCGTCTGCGTCACGGGTGCTTCCGGCTCCGGAAAGAGTTCACTCGTGCATGAGATCATCTTTAAAAAACTTGCTTCCCTCCGCTACGACAGCCGCATTCTCGCCGGTGCGCACGATTCTTTCGAAGGTCACGAATCCGTCGATGACGTCATCGATATCGATCAGTCTCCGATCGGCCGATCTCCACGCTCCAATCCGGCCACATATGTGGGGATTTACGATTCGATCCGCCAGCTCTTTGCCGAAACCGACGAGGCTAAGACGCGCGGCTTTGGCCCAGCCACCTTCAGCTTCTATGTCAAAGGCGGGCGCTGCGGGGAATGCGCCGGCGATGGCGCAATCGTCACGCAGTTGTCATTCATGCCGGATGTCGAAGTAATTTGTCCGGCCTGCAAGGGCAGTCGCTACCGCGAGGAGACGCTCGAAGTGACGTGGCACGGGCGCAACATTGCCGAAGTGCTCAAGATGTCCATCGAATAATCTGTCGCCTTCTTCGCTGATGAACGGGCGATCGTCCGCAAGCTGGAAATATTACATGAGCTCG
>JAQGOX010000529.1 GCA_028293365.1 Verrucomicrobiales bacterium
TGTTCCTGTATAGGTAGTTCGAAATGGCTCATCACGCACGAGACTGTTCGGTCCCGTGTATGAAGCTCCAAAAACATCGTGCTTTTGAGAGATTGTGGTCGCTTGAAAATGGATTGCCCAATTTTCATTTGTCTTGACCGGAGGGTGTTCCACTTTCTCGTGTGCGCCCTGGCCCGAGGTTGTGATGGATAGAGTCAAACAAGCGATCGACAACATCCAAATGAGAGTTTTCATTTTTAAGTCCGCAGCCCGCTCTATGATTCGATACCAGGATGAGCCACTGCATCCCAGCGCGCCGGGGACCCTATCAATGTCGGCTGCAAATCGCCAGTGTACGGTTACCATTTTACGCCAAGTGGATTCCCTTATGGATTTATTTTGAATGTTGAACATACTACGAACCAAAAGAGTGGGATCCAATGGTATGAAATTTGGGAATATGCGATCGATCCTTGCTTTTATATTGATCTTTTTGGCGCGAACAGTTTTGGCTGAAACCAGCGTTCGAATCGGGCAGAATTTTACAGGAGCCGTGTTTGGAACAGATTCACAGGCTACTCCGGCCGACGGTAATGGAGCGGTTGGTCCGAATCATTTCGTCCAATTCTTGAACGGCAATTTCACAGTCTTCGATAAGAGGACGGGCAGTTCGGTGATTAAAATTACTGATGAGACATTTTGGGCGAACGCCGGTGTGACACTGACTGCATCCCTTTCTATAAGTGATCCTCGACTTATTTTTGACGTTTATTCACAACGCTGGTTTGCGGCGATGATCGACCTCCGTGTCAGTTCGCGAAGTCCACAAACGAACCGCTTTTTGATCGCTGTCTCCGAGAATTCTGACCCCTCGAAAGCATGGAATGGTGCCGCTGTAAGGGCGGATTCCGTTCATGGCTATTTCGCAGACTTTCCTACGATGGGAATCGATGAAAATGGTGTTTATCTGAGCGGAGATTTATTCGACCGATTTGGGAATTCGGTGGGGCCGTTAGTGATGGCTTTTTCCAAGCCGGGCCTGCTTGCTATTCCCATCGATGTAGCCAATCGCATTTCTTCCGGTCAATTGGCCTATAGCGCGCGAGGTCAGATTCTACAGCCGACTGTGACAACGGGAAGTCCCTCCACCCCGGAGCTCTTGCTTTCTGTCGGAGATATCGGTGTGGACTTTGCGTCGCACGACACATTGATCCTGTCGTCATTGCGAAATGGGACGAATGGAACCCTCCTCGATAACCCACTGACGATAATCGTTCCGACTTATCAAGTCCCGATCAATCCGGTTCAGCCGGGCGGCTCGGATAATCTGGACGACGGCGATGCCCGAATCGGAGCGGCAGTTCGAAGAGTGGATGACCTTGTTTACGCCGTTCATGCCATCCAGACGAACAACCATGCGGCCATCCGTTGGTATAAGCTTGATGCTGTCACTCGGAGCCTCCTGCAGGCCGGAACGATTACCGAGACGAATCTCGACCTGTTTTACCCTTCAATTGCAGCCAACGAGAAGGGGAATGTGGTGATTGGCTGTAACGGCACAAGTCCGGATGTTTTTGTCAGCTCGTTTGCAATTGTCGGAGAAACTGTTAACGGACAGCTCACGTTTGGGCCATTGCGGCTGCTGAAGTCGGGCATTGCCAGCTACGATTTGCACGATTCCAGCGGAACAAGCAGATGGGGTGATTATTCTGCGACCTCTCTCGATCCCTCCGACCCGGGCCGGTTCTGGACGATACAAATGTACCCCGTGAACGCAACCACCTGGGCGACCCAAATCACTGAATTGATCGTGGGTGGTCCCACTTTAAACGTCGTAGATAACGGATCGTCGATCGAAATCTCGTGGCCTGATCAAACCGGGTCCGTGTTGCAATACAACACAGATTTGTCCCAACCTCTTGCCTGGCTTCCGGTGACCGAATTGCCTGTTGTTTTAAATGGTCAGGCGGTTGTGTCATTGCCACTCACTAATAGCGCGGCATTTTTTCGGCTCCTTCAATAATGCGGTTCAAGGCTGATTCAGAAGACGAATTCGGAAAAATCGAAAAGACTCGCCAAGATCATCGCTGAAAGCCAGGCTCCCTCCCGTTCCCATCTGTGGATCACCGATGGGAACCCACGGACCAGCCCCCAAATCAGTCGTCGTTTCAATCTGATAGGACTGACCGGACGATGTTTGCCAGGTTAAGGAGAAGCGACCGCTTTGGATCGAGATCGATTCGAACGCAGGGCGATTATCGACAAAAACGTTTCCGGAACCCGGGGTCGGCACCAGCATGGAATAGAGGTTAGGCGCGCCATCCGGAAAACGTCCCTCACTAATGTCCGTCTGTTGGCCGCCAAAATTGACCGTGTCAATTAGACCGCCGTTTCCCTGGTACAATCCAAGAAACGACCCGCTCTTGCTCAGTTTAAAATTAACATGCAATGCGCTGCCGGACGTCGACGCCGCGTTGTCTGCCCAAACCAGCAGAAAACGACCCGGAGCAATCGTATATCCCGCCGGTATATGAAACTTGAAATGATTGGTAGCATCATCCGTCAAATAAAGTCCCGCGAGGTTCACTGAATTCGACCCGTAGTTGTAAAGCTCGAACCAGTCATCAGCCGCACCTCCAATTGGATTTAAAATCGTTTTTTTGTTGTTGGCCATCCATTCATTGATGACCAGGGTTGCCGGTGGGACTGGGGTTCCCTGATAGACTACGGTCATCGTACCGCTTGCTCCCGCAATAGCGTTTCCGGCCGCGTCAAATCCGACCACTTGCAAGACATTCGAGCCCTGTTGCAGTTGCGCCGCTGCCGTCCAGGCGTTCACGCTCGTCCAGGTAACCAGGATTGGAATGCCATTGACTTGAAGTGTTTCCACTTCCACTGGAGCAGTTCCACTTATGTAGGCGACAGCGTTGGTGATCGCGACGGTCGGTTTGATTGAAAATGGTGAAGCGACGGAAGCCAATTGTGCCTGCAACGCCACCCGCCGCTGGGCAAACCACGTTTTCACCGCCGTTGGATCGGTCAGAGGCTGCCCATCGCACCATTTAATCCCATTCGCGCGAAGAGATTGATACTTCGCATCCATCACTGGGTTGGAATTGGCCGGATTGAGCGGGCCGTTCACAGCATTTTGAACTGTGCGCCAATATGCGCGCGCGAAAGGTGGATGCGCGAACATTCGCGTTATGGTTGGATCGTCGGCGTTAAACAAAGGGGCCGAACCCGGAGGATAACGGCCAGCGGCAGCGATCATCAACCAATCGAGATCGAACATGTAAAGCTGCCATTTTCCTCCGTCGGGTCGAAAGGCGTACATGTTTTTCCCGATCTCATGTCCATACGCATCAAAATTAACAATGATATGCTCGGTCGCAAAAATCCCCATCCATTCCTCAATGTCCACCAGCGCACTTGTCGAGGAGGTGTAGGGTTCAGGGGCTGTGGAATTCACCGCATCGACCAGATTGAACAGATTTGTGTAATCGTTGACGCGGTCAGTGGAACGATGATTCCAATTCCAACGATAGTGTTCTGTTTTCTTCGCTCCGCCTGTGGTCGTATAGTTCATAAGCCGGGGTTCTGGATCAGCCACCAGGCCTCCCCCGTCATTGAATTCAAACGCCCGGTCGATCTTAAAGAATTCGCCGCTGTTGGAATCGGGAGACCATTCTTTAACGAATCCGCCCGCCGGCTGCATCACTGCTTCAAAAACCGCCTGGCGCGCGTCGTCGGTAATTCCATTGACGTGAAGCCGAATGATATAGCGATGACTGAACGGGAGATTCAATTTGTCCGCGATCCAATATCCCAACTGCTCCTGCATCGCAGAAGTTTCTCCTCCGTGACCTCCAGGCCAATCAAGAACGAGATCCTGTTCACCCAGGAACAAATCATCCGCAGGCAACGTCACACTGTAGCCGCAACGACCGCACGCGGGGCCGCAATATCCTGGAGCGATATAAGGACTTCCGGCATACAATGCCTGCGTATTATAAATCACACGCTCGTTTCCGAGCACGAATGTCACGTCGAGCGGTGTGTTGTTAAGTTTGCTGCGGCCGTTCCATGTATTCAGCGTCGCTTGAGTCATCCAAATACGGTAAACTGGAAAATTTCCGGTTGGTTGCAGTTCGCCGGTGCGAACCAGACATTCGCGAGCAGGAGCATCGTTTGGAAAAACAGAAGTTCGCGAGATGGATGCCCCATCCGTGGCTGAAATGTAATACGCCACCAAAGTCCCATTGCTTTGTGCGGGTATAACGCCCGTAAACAGCCCGTCTCCAGCCGTCGCGTCTGGCGCAACCCCGTCGTCTTTCATCGGCACATTGGAATAGGACGTTGCGGGATCGATGCGATATTTTGCCGTGACTGAAACCAGGCCGTCCGGATCATTGACGCGTGCCGTGATTACAATCGGCTCGTTGGCTTGAGGAAGCACGGGCGCGTGCTGAACCAACGAGATCGCGGGACCACTGTTGGATTGAAAACGACTGTTAGGGGCGCCGGGTGTTCCGGGATTGCGCGGCACCGCCATTTCTCCAGCGCATTCCAGCCAATTGCCTCGAAGCCGGAATAATACTTCCGGATGGCCTTTCAACCAGCGAACCCGGGCCTGTATCGTTACGTTTTGCGCGCCCGAAGCCAGCGCGCTGGTCAAAGGGGTGCGGACGCGATTCACCTGATTGTCGCCCCGCTCCAATGCCCTTAAATGATAGGAGTGATTGCTGTTATACCCTTCTCCTGATTCGAGGCCGGAAAGTGATTCAGTGCCTTCCGCGGTCCAACCCGCCGCATCGGTTTCAAAAGTCGAATTGGCGATGCGATTAATCCCCGCTGCGTCGATCACTGCGACATTATCAATCAGACACTCACCGCTTCCCTGAAGTAGAATCTGCAGTTGGTCCGCAGCCACGTTTCCGTTATCGATGGTTCCTTTCGCGGATACCAGGGTCCATGGTGCTTTGAGCGTTTCATCGCTGTCGGCCCAATTGGCCGCGAAAGTGTTGTCGGAACGAGGATCCGCCAGCTCAAGGCTGCTTCCGCCTCCATCCGACCAAAGCCCCCACCGTCCGCCACGGCCGTAAGTCACTTCGTTGGCGATCGGATAGATTGTGTTTGTCACCACTTGTAACTGCGCGTTGGTAGATACGACCCAATCGGGTCTCGCTAGGGCGAGGCGCTCGCCCTTTCCCGAGAGTGATCCACTGAAATCCCCAACCAGGTTTTTCTGATTCAGATTGGTGTAGGAAACCGCGAGCCGCGCCGAATTTTTGGCGACTGCAAGGTAATCGCCGGGTGCCAGCAGGGTGTTCGGCGGGATCGTGTAGTTTATGCCAGAAACAAATTTCCAACCACCCAGATTCACCGTTTCTGGCCCCCGATTGAAGAGTTCGACAAATTGATCATCGCTATCCAGGGAGATGGGCGCATACATGATTTCATTGATCACAATATCCGAGAGCCGGCGCGAGCTGTTCGACGAGCCGGATGTCAGATGGGCCAATGGACCGAGATCGGCCGTTCCGTCCGGAATTCGCCCATAGGAAACTCCGTTCTGTTGGTCCTCATAACGAATGCAGTCGAGAACCCTGCTGTTATTCGCGTTGCGGAAGTAAATCGTTTCTCCTGCGGCCTTCAACGAGAAACCGAGTTGTCCTTCGTTGATTGATACAAATCCTGCCGCCGGAATCGATGTACCCGCAGGGAATATAAATTTATTTGTTTCTGGGTTATCGCTAAGCGTGCAACCGGAAATATCGAGAGTTTGTTTGCTCCGGTTGTAAAGCTCGATGAAATCCGCCAGGGGCGGATCACTGTGCGCCAGAAATTCATTGATAACCACGTCCCGCAATGGCTCATTTGACACCGGATCAAGTTTGCCCGGTGACCCACCGGTTGCATCACTTGCAGACCACGCCAACGGGTTCCCCTCGCCATAAGAAGGGCGGGCCAGTACGAGCGAGCATCCACCGCCATCCGCCGCCGCAGGCCAGGGAGCCGAGCCGCTATAATTAATCTCCAGGAAAACACCATCTGCCTGGTTTCTCAGCCGAACCGTTCCACTGCCGTTTGGAAGATTCCCGGAGAATGGCCCTAAAACTCCACGCAATCCGTAAATGCTTTCCAGATCCACTGGAGACCGCGCAACCACCAGAAAACCGCCCCCTGGAATCACGGTGCCTGCTGGAAAAGTGTAGTCAATGCTTCCGTCCAGGCGATATCCGCTCAAATCCTCCGGCTCGCCGCGAGAATTGAAAAGTTCGATATACTCAAGACTATTGGTTGCGACTCCCATCTCGTCCGTGTTGATCTGACCGTGCGTCTTCATCGGATGATACATGATTTCGGAGATCACGAGACTCGTTCTGCGGCTTGATTGGCCAAGAGTCTCGTGCGGAAGCGAACCGCCGGGAGAGGCGCTGGTTACGTTGGAGAAGTCACGAAAAGCGGCCGTCGCGAGTTGGTTCGAGTTATGGCTGGAAACGGCAAACCCCAAAAAAATGTTTGCGGGCAAAGTAAGGCTGGCAGTTCCGAGCTGCGTCCAATGCTCTCCGTCGAAGCTGCCGAAACCGCTGAACGCATTTCCCGCGCGCTTCAAGCGCAACCAGGTGTTGGGATAATTAACCGGGAAACCGCCCGAAACAATCGCGGCCCCATTGGCGGTTATTCTGGATTGGAAAAACATCCCGCTGATGCTGGGGGTCGCCAGAACATTTGCGGACCGCGACCCTGTGGTGAGATCCTCTCGAGCCATCAGACCCGCCACCGCCCAGGCATCGGAAAGACTGAGAGATTCCAATCGTACTTTTACATCGAAATCGCCCGACCGCTTTTGATAGCTCAATTGAAATTGATCGGATGATCCTCCGATAGCGGCGCCAGCGCCGGTAATATTTAAGCCATTTCCGGCAAAAACCTGGCTGCCATTAATGATTGGATCACCAATCGCTGAAAGCGCGTAGGATGTGGCGACGAAATGGACCGTCGAGTCCGGAGCGATACTATTTTTCGCAACCGACTGATCGACCACGCCGTGAACGATAAGTGTATAATTGGCACCATCCACCATCGTTTCAGTGGTCAGGACTACATTGCTCTGCGAAAGGTCGAGAGTTGCACCGGATATCGCGAGATTCCCATTTGGACCGCTAATGGCATAGTTCGCCAGGTTTCCTCCCGACTCCGATTCGATCCGTTCGGAGAATCCAATCTGCAACTGACTCAAACCGAGCGCCTGTGCACTGACAAGCTGGGGCGCTGTCGTGTCCGCAACTACAGTTAAAAATGCGACACTGCTCGTCACGGAATGCGCTGAATTGTTCGAAAAATTGGCTGCGATCAGCCGGAATTCCGCACCGTTATCGGAGAGAGAAACTGCCGGAATGGTGTAATAGACGTTGGTCGCCCCTGAAATCGGAGTACGGTTCTTCAGCCACTGCAATGCCGGGGATGGAACGCCGGAAACCTGTGCCGTGAACGTTGCGGCTTCCGATTCATTTGCACGAACGTTCGCCGGTTGCGTCACAATGATCGGCGGTGTTTCCGCTGCCGATTCGCCGCTGATCGCGTAGATGCCGGTTGAGCCGGCGGAGCTGGCCTTATCAAAGGTGATGCTGGCAATGGCCTTATTCTGGGATCCCAACAGATTCACCAAATCGAGCGACGTTTGATAAAAGCGGGGGTTGCCGGGATTTCCTTCTGTTGCGCCGGTACCCAAAAAAATCCGTTCGACCCCCTGGAGTGCGAAACCACTGTTGTTGAACCAGTCTGGCGCGTTGTAGGTTGTCGTAAAATTACTTCCGTCGGTAAAATTCAACTTCACATTGGGGGTGCCCCCGCCACTGCCCGAATGTGCGATGAAGGCGATCCGTCGGTAAACCGCAGGTGTGGCAAGCGTTAATGTGCCAGATGAAACCCCCGTCCCACTGCTTAG
>JAQGOX010000584.1 GCA_028293365.1 Verrucomicrobiales bacterium
GTTCCATCTGGCAACTGGGCCTCTACTTCCACCCACTGAGTTCCAGGATTTTTTGGAGCAAATTGAAATACCGATCCGATGGAAGGTTCCTGATCGGCAGCTTCCCAAACAATCCTGGCCTGGGACAAATCCAAACCAGGTGCGGTCAAACTTGCAGCAACTGATTGCTGGGCTGGGATCACGGAAGGCAATCCCGAGATTTGACCATTGATCCGGACGGATGGAGAAGCGCCAGCGCCGCTTTGGGCCATTAGGAATGCCATTGTGCCAAGGCCGCGCGCCTGGTCAACAATCACAAATTCAGTGGTGGTGTTAAAACTGTCACCCCAGCGGTCGTAAAAGGGATACGGAGCTGTGGCCGCGCCGTCGGGAGGAAAACAAAGCTTTCCGAGTTCCTGTTTGTAATTTTCGAGATAGGCAAACCCGCCTTGAATATTTCCCAGGGGCAGTCCGGAGGGAGGTAACACTCGAAGATCGTTCTGCGCATATTGATGGACGATCTCCCGCTGGCGTTGCCAGCCGAGCCCGGTGATATAGGTGATGTTAACCGGGTTGCAACCACCCTCATAATTCATGTTGCCGATGATAGCCGGTAGATAAGAGGGCTTCGCTGCCAATTGTGAGGCAGTCGCGATTTCAAAGGCGCGTTCACCGGAAAAATACCAACCGGCATTCCCAAAGGATTTATTCGGATCGGGAAAACTCGTGCCGTAGGCGGTTTGGTCTGCAAAACGCGCGATATCGTCGCCTGCAGCTATAATCTCAGCTTCGCACTTCGCAAGGTACGCGGGATCGAGATCGGCAGCCGAGAGACGTCCTGAACGCGCTGCGAAAGCATACGCGCGCGCTGCACATCCATATCCTTCAAATAAACGCCACCAGGTCCAGCGGCGCGTATTCGGATCCGCCGGATCGTACCACGCTTTCAACTGCTCGTGATAACTCTGGTCACCGGTCGCCACAAACATTGCTGCCGCAGCCCAGGCGAGTTCGTCATCGTGCATGAACTCATTTCCATAATGAGTGATTTTTTGGTACGAACCATTCTTTCCGAAGGTTGCGATTGCGTTCGTGAGAAAGCTCCAACCTTTGACGGCCTGCGCCAGATAATTCGCGGCCTCGACAGGAAATTGCTGTTTAAATGTCGGCGAAGAGGCGATTTCCGCCAGCGCTCCCACCGCTGCCGCCGTCACAGCGGTCGTTTTTGGGAACACCACCTGGCTATCCCCATGATCGGGAAGCACGTCATCCTCATAAACGCGGTTGCGGGGATAAACTAAAAAGTAAAAACCGCCATCTGCATCCTGCATTTTGGCCAGGAAATCCGCCTCACATTTTGCCTCCTGGAGGAGATCGCTCTTCCCATCGCCGCTTTCAGGTAAATTGAGATTATCCAAAGCACCGGCGCCAGGAAATGAATCGGCGGCGAAAACAAGATGGTGAATCAGCGCCGCACTATTAATTGTGTACTTGCTGTAATCACCGGCATCATGGTGCCCCTTAGAGACATCGATCGGCCCTTTGTTGATGAAGGGATAAAGACTCGAATTGACATCTTTCAATTGAGGCGCTGTGTGAAGTGGGTTGTTTGCGTAATCGGAGGACTCGCTGGCCAGTTGATAATTCACTGAGGTGAAAGTCATATCCGGCACCTCAGCGGGAGCGATGTGACAGGCATCATGTTCGAACCGGGTGAAAGGGAGCGAGTTCGCAGTACCGCAACGCTGATGATACAAACCGAGCGCATACGCTCGCGCAAATGCAGCCGCAGTTCCTTCGTTTATCAGAAAAGGCAGGGAAATGCCCATCCCCGGAACTTGAAGAACATATTCGCCCGCGGTCTGGAATGCGGAAAAATCGGCTTCATAAACTTGTTGATAGGGACTCGGAGAATAACTAAACCCAACGTCCGGTCGGCGATTTAAAACGCCGGTATAAACCACGTTTCGCGTTTGCGTCTCAACGAGATTAAAAGTCGTCGAACGGATGGCCATTTCACCAAGACTTCCCAGGTAGTAACCGACCATTGCCTTTTTGGAACCGGCCGGCAAATACCCAACCTGATTTACATGCAGCGCAGGGTTGTAGCGAAACGGGTCAACCACCGCGGTGTACTGGACACTTGCGCCGTTCCAAATATCGCCATCCGGATTCGTGACGGTAATCGTCTGTCCATCGGAGAGCGGCTGCGCAAGAGTAAGATAAAGGTAATTACCGATGCGCAAATCGCGCGTCTTTAACGGTGCATAAATCGGACGCCGTTTAAATCCGACCTGCGTAATCGATGCCGTTGAGGAATCTGCGGTCACGACGAATTTGGAGGTAGCGGGAATGGCGGGAAGAAAATTGTCGCCGACAAAATTCCATTGAACCACTGGGGCGGGATCCGGGTTCTTGGCGCTGATCAACGAGAGCTCCAGCACCGTGGAACTCAAAACTTTCAGGGCGTGATCTCCTATTGGAGGAAGAATAAGTGAATTCGCCAGCCCACTCCATGCGAATAAAAAGCACAGAGGAACCAGTCGAAAATAAATTGAAAAACTCTTAAACGGAAGTTTCTTCCCGTTCACTATACCAATCGAATACATTCGCTTCCCTTTCACTAAACTGTTCTTGCCCTTAGCATTTTCCCTGACCCAAGAATGAGTGGATGCTATCGTTGCCGCCATAGGCGTCAACCTGACCCTGTTATAGGGGCCATTAAGCAAGACCGAGGCCAAATGTCTGAACCAGCGAAATCGAAGCTTACGTACGCACTGAAAAACGGAAAAACGGGAGCGGAACGTGCAAGAAAGAGTGAATTTGTTTTTGCGAGGATGAGATACCGGTTCTGAAAAATGATAGATAAGACAGGAATTGATCCGATTTCAGACAGATCGACCTCGACCGGCAATTTTTGCCACGATCCAAGTTGGGAATAACCCTAAGTTTGGCAGTTCGAAGCGCAAAAATAAGCCCGGAACAATGCTATCGGGAAGAGTGTAAAAGCACTTGAGGATTCACCTGGGACCGCGGCACAAGCTCCAGCGTGGGATCCGGCCGCAAACATTGGCATGGGATCGAAGTTGTCGCTCCTGGGAACAATTATCATGAGGGAATCGATATTCGACTCCGGCACGATCACGTATCCGCTATAAGGTGCAGACTTGTAAACGCCGGGTGCCAGAGGCGGGTGACTCGAATTCAGTTGCATCGCCGCCGAATTCTGCTCCGGCGCGATATTGCCTCCGCTGATTGTCGCATTCCAAAGAGTCGCGGTTGGGATCGGTACTGAATACGCATTGCGGGTGGAAATAGCTTTCGACAGTCCAGGAACTGGCAGATTCCTAGTGGCTCGATCTTCAATGATGGCGGCTGCCCGCTCAATTTCACTCGCAATCCCACGGGCCGTGAGCCGCCCTGGTTTAAAAAAAAGGCCGCGCTTTGAAAATTCGATCTGAGTTCCCAGGAAATTATCTGCTTCGATCGGTGCGGCGAAAACATCGATTCCCTGACCGTCGAGAAATTTGCGCAGTCGTTCGGCTTCTGAGAGATCATCGACTACGAATTCGATATTGAAAAGTTCCGCCTCAAGGAACGTGACACAATCCTCTTCAACCGAGTAAGCCACTTTGATCGTTTTAAATTCGTCTACTGGTGCCCTGGCAGCCGAAGAAATTGCATCGCAGATTTCGGTCAGATCAACATTCTTTAAAGGAGGATCCACTCGAACCAAAAACCTATCCAGCCGAGGGTGATTCAAGCTGGGATTGAACCAATGCAAAGCGCCAGCGATGGACATGAGCATGTTCGTCCACAAATCCCAACGCCGGATGTGACCGATTTCGTGAATAAAAACATCCCGGAGTTGCGAATCGGTAAATTGCTCAGCCAGCCCCTTCGGCAATAGAATTTGGGGGCGAAAACAGCCAAAAACACTGGGACTCTCGATCAGTGTCGTTTCTGTGATTGTGGGAAAAACTCTCCCCTCACTAATAATTGGACTTAAAATGGATTCCGCACGACTGTTTGGAACGGATGCCTCGCGGGCCAACCGAAGGCGGAGCCAGATCGATCCCAGAACAAGACGAAGCAGGAGCAAACCAACTCCGCTTGCCCAGAGAAAAGCCAGGATCTCCCATTTGTTCAAAAAGGTCCTGGGATCGCGAACGAAGTTGCGGCGCCGACCTCGCTTTGCTTTCCAATCGGTGACGCGGAGCAAGCGTTGGCGATTCCGCTGATGGAGCGCGCTGCGCACTATCCGTCGGTGAATTGGAATTCCAAAGTCTTGCGAGGTTAATAAGGCTGGTCGGACTTTGTGGGAATACCGGAATCAGAAGCCGGACCATGACCACCGACCACAAGCAAAAACGCCATGCCGCATTCAAACGTGCGCCAAAACACCACTGTAGGAATGCAATGCCAATAGCCAGCGCTGAAGCAAATACCGTCGCGACAACAATGCGATCAAATATAAACGGCACCCAATCGAAAGTTTTCATGCCTTCTCCTTTTCCAATATGGCGCGCAGTTCGTCCAAATCTTTCCGGGTCAGACCGTGGTGGCGGGCCAGATGAAGCAAGAGGGGCCTGACTGATCCTTGAAACAATCGATCGATCAGACTTTGACTTTCGACATGAATGCATTCTTCTTCGCTCAATAACGGACGGTATTGATACAGATTTTTATATTTCTCCGTTCCGATTGCCTTCTTCCTGGCCAGACGTCCGAGTAACGTTTTGATCGTGCTCGGGTGCCACTTCTCCTCCTCCGACAGAGTTTGAATAATATCGTAGGAGGGTTGGGGTGCTTTTTTCCAAAGCAGCCGCATGATCTTCCACTCCGAATCGGAGATTGAGGGTATTGTTGTTTTTGGTTTCAAACTGCTTTCATATCGTTTACACCTGTAAACCATATTTGCAACAACGTTTTCAAACTCATTTCCATCTCCCCTCCCGAAATGAGTGATCTTTTCCATAAGTTCAAGGCTGCATGCACAGAATTCAGATGCGAGAAAATGGATGCCCCGAATGAAAATGAAAAGAGACATCAGCCGAAACATTGACGATATCTGTCATTCCGATAACATTGCAGGCAGAATGATGGCCCGGGAACGTTTGGATCGATGCTGGAGAAAGTCGCGAATTGCGGCGCGCATTCTCCTCCGCGAACAGGAAGGCCGCCTCACGGCCCGCGATGTTCGAATCGGCCACCGTCTCGCGAAAGATCCAGGCGTCACTAACCGGTTGATTAATCAGGCGATTTATGGAATTCGGGGCCGAAAATTTAGACTGGCTAGGGAAAAGCGGCAAGCGACTTGACGAATTTGCCGAACGGTTGCCATCCGAACGCAGGATGCAAATCACAGTGTTCGGGTCGACTCCTTTACAGCTTTTTGTCGAACGCTCCTTTTTGAGCGAAGATATCGATCTTTTTGGCGATGATTCAACCACTGACTTTCTGACCCAATTTGTCGCGGCCAACAATTGGGCGAAAGATCAAACCGACTTTTACATTCAAGTTTGCGATCCACTTGCTTTTAAAAGCACGACCGATTGGGCGATCCGCGCGATCCCTGTGGAGCGTCATGGACACTTGTTTCGGTTCGTTCATCCCTGGGACGTTCTCGTAAGCAAGGTTCAGCGTTTGGAGGAGAAAGACCTGAATGCGTTTCGTATTGTGATCGAAAAGACTGGACATCCTACCGAAGAGGAATTGGTCAGGCATTTGCAACTGGCCGTTGATCTTTATCGGCCAAAATTCGACGAAGAATCCACTCGCGGAGATATGCTCACGAATACAAACCTACTCTGGCATGAACTTTGGGGAAAAGATATTGACGTGCGCGCCCGGATTATTCGTCCGGCCCTGGAACGTGCTGAACGCGAGTATGGGGAGGTGGATGGAAATTTGAAACATCGTCTCGAAAATCTACGTTTCCCAAAGCCGGGCAAGAATTGAATGGTCCCCGTCATCCAGGCACCGTAGCTGCTCCTGATTGGCGAGCATCAATGAAGGCCTTTAGTTCGGCTGCGGCCTTCCCGCCAAATCCCGATACCTGAGCGATTTCCTCAATGGTCGCCGTGCGCAAGCGCTGTACCGATCCGAATTTCTTGAGCAGAGCTGATTTACGGCGCTCGCCAATTCCGGGAAACTCGTCAAGAATACTCTCCGAGATCTTCCGCAATCGAAGTTTCGCATTGTAGGTATTTGCGAAACGGTGCGATTCGTCCCGAACTCGTTGCAAAAGTTTTAAGGCGCCGGTGTTGTGATCCAAACGCAACGGTTCGCTGTCACCAGGACGGTAAATTTCTTCGAATTCCTTGGCAAGGCCGATCACCGGAACGTGAGCGAGCTGGAGCTTTTGCAACTGCTCCAGGGCGGCGTTGAGCTGTCCTTTTCCGCCGTCGATCAGAATCAAGTCCGGCAAAGCAATTGGCATCGAACCGGTAACGT
>JAQGOX010000635.1 GCA_028293365.1 Verrucomicrobiales bacterium
TAAGCTTCGCCATCCCTCAATTTCTGGTCTCGAATTTCCATGGGCCATGGCTCGTGGATATTGTCGCTTCCATTACATCGATCCTCGCGCTCCTCCTGTTGCTGCGGACGTGGCGTCCCAAACAGTTGTGGAAGATGGAAAGGACGAACGAAAATGAAAAAGCGGCGATATCCTACACGAGACAGGAAATCGGACGGGCGTGGGTGCCCTGGTTCGTGCTCAGCGCGTTTGTGTTTGTTTGGGGGGTCCCGTGGGTGAAAAACATGCTCAATGGATTTTCCATGATGAAGTGGAACGTCCCGTGGTTGCACAATCTGGTCGTGCGAAGTGTGCCGGTCGCAATGGATGGAAAACCGGAAGCAGCAGTATTCATGTTCAATTGGCTTTCAGCCACTGGCAGTGGAATTCTGGCTGCAGCGATCGTTTCGGGCATTTTTATGCGATTCCGTCCAATCGAATTGCTCCGAATTTATGGGGAGACGATTTACCGAGTAAGGCTTTCGCTGCTAACGATCGCGGCAATGCTTTCACTCGGATATGTCACCAAATACTGCGGAAGCGACGCGACGTTGGGGCTGGCGCTCGCGCGAACGGGGAGTCTCTACCCATTTTTCGGGACACTATTGGGGTGGCTCGGGGTCGCTCTGACAGGGTCGGATACGGCATCCAATGTTCTTTTCGGGAGCTTGCAAACGATTACCGCGAAACAAACCGGAGTCAGCCCGGTTTTGATGGCCGCCGCAAACAGTTCCGGAGGCGTCATGGGAAAAATGGTGGACGCGCAAAGCATTGTGGTGGCGAGCACGGCGACGAACTGGTACGGGCACGAAGGAAAAATTTTGCGCTACGTTTTCTTTCACAGCATTGCTCTCGCAGTGTTGATGGGGTTTTTAGTTTTCCTGCAAGCATACGTCAGTCCGTTTTCGAAAATGGTGGTGAAGGAGAAGGCACCGATTTCGCAATCGGCCGAACCTAAACATTGAGATTAGAGAGTAAACTCGCTCCTCCTTCGAGCCGATTGGCAACCCGGTTGCCCGCCTCTGCTTACCAATGAAAATTGAAGACATTCCGGTTTTCAAACGTCGATTAAGTGATTGATTTTTCGTGAAACCGGAGGAGATTTTCGGTTGCACGATCGGAGATCTTATCCCGCGCCTATAATCTATGAAATTCTGGAGATTTGCACAGTCCATCATTTTCGGGCTCCTACTTTTGCCCGCGGCATTGCGCGCGCAACCAACGGAAATCCCCCTTTGGCCCAATGGCGCACCCGGTTCCGAAGGAAAGAAAGCCGCGGAAGTTGTCGAACGCGGCAAAAACGGAGAACGGAGCGTTTTTCAAGTGCACAACCCGTCCATCGCTCCCTACCTGCCCCCGCGCGCGAAAGCCACGGGCGCAGCCGTCATCGTCATTCCCGGCGGAGGCCATCGCGTGCTGGCGATCGAACACGAAGGATATAACGTCGGGCTGTGGCTTAGTGAGCACGGGATCGCGGCATTTGTGCTGAAGTATCGATTGGCCAGAGAGACGAATTCCACCTACAAAGTTGAAGTTGAGGCACTGGCAGACACACAAAGAGCAGTCCGAATGGTGCGGAGCCGCGCGCAGGAATGGGGCATTGATCCAGCCAGCGTAGGAGTGATGGGTTTCTCAGCCGGTGGCGAGCTCGCAGCACTCGCCTGTATGCGATTCGACAACGGAATACAAAGTGCAACGGATGCGGTGGAAAAGCAGAGCGACAAGCCCAACTTTCAAGCGCTGATTTACCCTGGGAATTCAAGAATCATTTCGCCCGTTAAAGAATCGCCGCCCGCGTTTCTGGTTTGCGGGTATAACGATCGGCCCGATATTTCCGAAGGACTCGCGACGGTTTATTTAAAATTCAAAACGGCTGGCGTTCCGGCCGATTTACACATCTACTCAAATACCGGTCATGGATTCGGATTACGCGCAAACAATCAAAAACCGTCTGGCAATTGGATTGTGCGATTTGACGAATGGCTTGCTGACAGTGGATTCCTAAGGAAGCAATAGCCAGCCCTGGCACCCATTTATCTATTTCGCGACACATCAAAACCAATGAAAATTCCCTCATTCATTATTTTAGCCGCAGCTCTGGCGTGCTCCATAACCCCGTCCACTTTCGCGGATGACCAACCGGCCGAGACGGCCCCGAAAGCCGAAGGGCCATCCGGCAAACAAACCATCGAGATTGCCGGAGGAAAATACGAATGCACGATCGATACCTCCGAAACGCCTGATCTGACCAGTTGGACGGAGAAAGAATTGGCACCCGTCGTCAAGGAATGGTACCCCAAGCTTGTGGAACTGCTTCCAAGCGAAGGGTTCGAGGCGCCGGCGAAGATTAGCATTGTCTTCAAAAAAGATATGCGTGGCGTGGCAGCGACCGGAGGCACGCGAATATCATGCGCGGCCGATTGGTTCAGGCCAAACCTCGAAGGCGAGGCGAAGGGCGCGGTGGTTCACGAACTCATTCATGTCGTGCAACAATATGGCCGCTCCCGCCAAAACAATCCCGACGCCACCCGGGCTCCCGGCTGGTTCGTCGAGGGCCTTGCGGATTATATTCGCTGGTACGCCTACGAACCGCAATCGCATGGAACCGATATCGTTTTGAGGAAACCGGAACGAGCCCATTACGATTCCAGTTATCGAGTCACAGCAGATTTTTTGAATTGGGTGGTGGGGAATTACGATCACGACCTCGTTAAAAAGCTAAATGCGGCAGCCCGGGAGGGAAAATATGATGAAGCCTTGTGGAAACAATACACCGGTAAAACCGTCCAGGAATTAGGTGACGAATGGAAAACGAACCTTTCGGCGCGAGCCGCTGCCGTTGGCAACGCTCCAGAAACATCTAAAATCAACCGCCTGACTGAAGCACAGCAAAAGGAGGGTTGGAAACTGCTGTTCAACGGCAAAGATCTCAGCGGATGGCACAATTTCAAGACCAATACCGTTTGCGAAGGCTGGCAGGTTAAAGATGGTCTCCTGGCATGCATTGACCCCCATAATGCCGGCGATCTTTGCTCACAGGACGAGTTTGGAGCATTCGAATTGCAACTGGATTACAATATATCAGTGGGAGGCAACAGTGGGATTATGTATCACGTTACCGAGAAAGGGCGAGCGGCCTGGGCGAGCGGGCCGGAATTCCAACTCGAAGATAATAAAAAAGCAGGGGATCCAATACGGTGCGGCTGGCTTTACGGACTTTATCAACCTCCGATTGATCCCAGCACGGGCAAGCCGCTCGACGCGACAAAATCGGCTGGCCAATGGAATCACGTCCGCCTTCTCGTAACTCCCGAAAAATGTGAACACGAAATTAACGGCGTTAAATACTTTGACTATGTGATCGGGAGTGACGATTTCAATGACAGAGTTGCCAAAAGTAAATTCGCTAAAATGCCGCTCTTTGCGAAATCGAAGACTGGGGCAGTCACTTTGCAGGGTGACCATGGACAAGTCTCTTTCCGCAATATAATGATCAAAACGTTCGACTCAAAATAGTCGCACGCGAACCGAATCTGACTGCAAAGCAACTGCCCCAAAAAAAATCTTTTTGGGGCAGTTGCATTCTGCGCATACGGGATTATCTTTCCTCCGCATCAGGGAAAAACCGATAGCAAGGGTCTTGCTACACCTGAGGCAGCGATTTCGCTTCGAGAGCGCTGTTGATTGAAGGCAATACGGTGAGTTTGGAAAGCAATTACATTTGAAAAAGACTTTGTCACGACGTCGTTTCTTACAATTAAGTGCAGTAGGCGCCGCGGGAACCGCGGCGTGGGTTTCAACGTCCCAGCAGTGGACTCCTAAATTTATCCGCGAGCGATTTTCCGAAATCGGGCTCGACGTTCAGCAGGCCAAACATAAGCCGGCACCAGATAAATGGTCTGATCGGCAAATCACGGCCTCATGGCTTGGGCACTCGACTATATTGATTAACTTTTATGGGTTAACCATCCTTACGGACCCGGTTCTATTCGGGCGCGTTGGCGCGGACCTGGGATTTGGCACTTTAGGACCGAAACGGCGTGTGGCGGCCGCCCTGACGGCCAAAGAAGTTCCTCAGGTTGACCTTGCGTTATTGTCACACGCTCATCTCGACCATTTCGACATGCCCAGCCTGAAGACACTGCGCGCCGACACACAGGTAGTTACAGCGAGTCGAACTGCTGATTTATTTTCGGGAACCAAAGTGGCAAAAAACGCCAAAGAGCTTTCGTGGGGTCAGAAGACAGTCGTCAAAACGGGCCATGGTGAAATCGAAGTTGAGGCATTTCAAGTCAAGCATTGGGGGGCTCGCTGGCGCCATGATACCTATCGGGGTTATAACGGTTACATTCTATCGCGAGGGGGGAAAAAGATCATTTTTGGCGGAGACACGGCGCTCTGCAATGGGTTCGCCGAGATTAAGAATAAGGGACCATTCGAACTGGCCTGTATGCCGATAGGAGCTTACAACCCATGGATTTACAGCCATTGCAATCCGGAACAGGCCGTGCGCATGGCTAATGAGGCGGGGGCAAAACATATTCTGCCGATCCACCACTACACCTTCCGCTTCGGCCGTGAATGCTGCACGGAACCTATCGAACGCCTGCAGGAAGCACTAAAACAGGAACCGGAACGCCTCGCGCTCAAGGAAGCCGGAGAAACGTTCCTGGTGGCGTAGAAAAAAAGGAACTGTAACCGAATTACTGCGTCTTACGGAGCTGGCTAAAATTCTGGGAGAAGACTGAGTGCAATTCGTCAGTCTTGGCCGCGGCCGGCAACGCCTCCGCTCCATCTATGATAGCTACCTGCACAACGCCAGCGTTGACCATGGCTTGAAGTTGCCCATGATCGGTGGGGAGGCCGGGCACGTTTCCGAGCATGGCGGTGGCTACGACAAAAACCGGGGGATGCGGCGCGTTGAGCCTCCCTCCGAGCGATTGCCAGAATTGAGGTCCACCCGCGAAAGAAACCAGCGCGCCAGCCGATGAAGATTTTTCCAGAGCTTCAGCAAAATCGGGTGCCATCAATCCAACGGAACTCATATGCATCGGGTCGCCGAGATTGGCAGATTTGGCCGTAACGACCGAATAGCCTCTGGACTGGAGCACCGATTTGAAGGTGGTTTCAACTGTGGAAGCCGGTCCCCAACTGGCGTCCGGGGAGATGATGGCGATTTCCTTTTTTGGACCCGCGACCCGGATGACTTCGTCAGCCAGAACAGTCCCAAGAGCCACACTTGGCTCTAACAGGACTTGAACTGCCTTGCGGGTGCAGGAACTGGTGGCAAACAACAGCGTTGCCGCCAGCCAAATGGAACTATGGAACTTGAAACAGGACATTGCTCAGAAACAGCTCAATCCGGGCCATTCTGATAATTGTATTGCCCTGGAATATCCTTGGTCCGGTACGAATAAGGAGCAGCCCCGAGCGATGCTTTATAGAATATCTTGATGTAACTTGCATGTCCGTCCACAAAACTGACGTTATCGACCGCGTCGTTGTACGGAATATTTTGATTACCGGTTTTGCTCTTGTGCCAGGAATAACCCCAGTGAATGGGCCATTCCGACATAACCCAGGTGCGGGACGGATTTTTTACGGCGGTTAACGTTACGTTGGCGAGATTGTTGTTTGCATTGTCAGTAGTCACTCCGTTGAAAACATAGCTGCCGTAATCGAGCGTTGGATTTTGCCAATGAGGCTTCAGGTAGGCAGGAATGGGCGCCCATCCGCGGTCCTTGGGGCAGCGAAACACCACATCATTACTGGTCGAAGGGCCTTTGAAGCCAACGTAGGATTTATCCAACTCCTTGTACCACCACCAGATATCCTGGTTCGGAACGCTGTTGGTAGAAGGGGCTTTGTCTTTGTAATCGGCGGAATATAGAACCATCGCCAGGTTGAGCTGCTTTAAATTGCTCAAGCAAAGGG
>JAQGOX010000653.1 GCA_028293365.1 Verrucomicrobiales bacterium
GTCTTGCGTGAATACAGCGGCCCCGAGTCCAAAGGTGGTATCATTGGCGATTCGCACTGCGTCTTCTTCATTTTCTGCGCGAATGATGGCCGCCACCGGTCCAAACAGTTCCTCGCTCCACGCTGGCATCCCGGGCTTCACATCGGACAATACGGTGGGAGGATAGTATGCCCCTGAACCGGTGGGCAGGATGCCGCCCAGTAAAAGTGTGGCTCCTCGCTGGATCGAGTCGAGCACCTGTTTGTGTAACTCGTCGCGTAGATCGACCCGGGCCTGCGGTCCTACATCGGTTTCATCCGCGAGCGGATCACCCATTCTTTTCGCCTTCATCAACGTTACAAACTTTTCCGTGAAAGCGGAAAGAACGGTTTTGATCACGATGAAACGCTTTGCCGCGATACAGCTTTGGCCGCTGTTCACCAGTCGCGCATTCACGCAGATTGGAACCGCCACAGCGAGATCCGCATCGTCCAGAATGATATAGGGGTCGGATCCGCCGAGCTCCAGAACCGTCTTTTTTAAAACTGATCCCGCCTGCGCGGCCACCGCCTTACCGGCCGGAGTGCTTCCTGTCAGGGTAACAGCGCGCACCAGCGGGTTCTCAATCACCGCTTGAACCTGCTGGCTTCCAATTAACAGGGTTGAAAACAAGCCGGCCGGGAACTTTGCCTCCGTAAAGACCTCTTCTATTGCGAGCGCGCAACCGGGGACATTCGATGCATGTTTTAGAATTCCGACATTCCCTGCCATCAGCGCTGGAGCCGCGAAACGGAACACCTGCCAAAGCGGGAAGTTCCACGGCATAATCGCGAGAACGATTCCAATAGGTTCGAAGGCCACGTACGATTTGACCGCGTCTGTTTCGATGAATTCCGGGGATAGGTGCCTTTCGGCATGCTCCGCATAATAATCGCACGCCCACGCGCACTTCTCCACCTCGGCCAGGCCTTGTTTAAGAGGTTTGCCCATTTCGATCGCCATGAGTTTGGCGAGGTCATCTTTTCGCCTGCGCAGGATTTCGGCGGCTCGTTTCATTAATACAGCACGCTGAGCGAATGACGTCATCCGCCATTTGCTCCAGGCTTCGTTTGCCCGATTGATTGCAACAAGCGTTTGTTCCGGCGTGAATTCCTGATAAGTCTTGATCTGTTCTCCTGTGGCCGGGTTGATCGACGTGATCTTCATGCCGTTCACACTGCGTGAAAGCTCACCGTGAGTCACGAGGGATTTGTGGGATTGGCCTGCTGTGCGGGCGAAGATACCTTCCAAGATCAAACTTAGAAAGGCCGCCGACGCTTGCGCGAGGGCGGCCCTGAGCCTTGAATAGAATTTCGGGAGGGCCGGAGCGGCCCCCGTCAATTGCAGCCAATGACGGCGCGGATTTGATTAGCAGCGGCGATAATGTATGCGGCATCGCCCGCAGTAATGCTTTTGCCCGCCTGGGCGCTCACCTCGTTGATGAAGGCGTTCAGGTCATTGCACGCGTTGTTCAGCTTGTTCTTGGCTAGATCGTCGATCGCCTTGTTCAATTTGGTCAACAACGAGTTCTTGATGCCATTATTGGGACCATTGAGGTTGCTGACAAATGTCAACAGATCCGCTGTCTGTTCGGCTGCGCCCTTCACATGCACGTTAAAGCTGCAAGAGGAATGGTTGTTATGTGAATCCGTCGCAGTCGTGATCACCAGCGTGTCGCCAATCGCGAAGATTGTTCCAGGGTTCTTGGAATAGGCCAGGTTGGTCGAGCCGCAATTGTCCGTCGCGCTTGCCGCGAAGTTTACCAAGGCCCCGGTTGGTCCTGTCGCCTTGACGCTCAACGGCGGTGGGCAGATCACTACGGGCGCCTCGGTGTCAGAAACCGTCACCGTGAAGCTGCACGGCGCGGACTGGGGACCCGTCGAGCCCTTGGCGTAGCAGTTGACTGTGGTGACTCCCACTGGGAAGTGCGAACCCGATGGCGGATTGCAGATCGCCACTACATCATCGCACGGCCCGTTCACTGTCGGGGAGAAACTTACCTGGGCCCCGCATTCGCCGTGAGTGTTCGCCACGCTGATCGGAGCCGGACACTGAATGGTGGGCGCCTGGATATTCACCACGGTGACGTTGAAGGTGCAGGGGACGGATTGGCCGCTGCTCGCGCTCTGCGCAAAACAGGTGACCGTGCTCACGCCAATGGGGAAGAATGAGCCGGAAGGCGGATTGCAGACGGCGGTAACGTCGTCGCAGAAACCGGAAACCGCCGGGGCGAAATGAACGGTGGCGCCGCATTGGTCGATGTCATTCGAAGTGATGATGGCCGCGGGACACTCGATGGTGGGAGCTGGCGCGGTGAAATTTCGCGACAGCGAGAGGGTCTTGACATCTCCGCTCTCGAAATCGGTGACGGCGCTCGACGAATATTCGCGTGTCGGTTGTCCGCCGGAAAAGAAGTTTGGCCCCAAAAAGCGTGCGCTGCTGACGTGCACTTCCGCCACCTGCCATTTCGGCAGGTTGCCGCCCCCGAGATTGTTGATCGTGATCGATTGTATATCGCCGAGATCCTTGCTGGGGATGGTCACCCAGTCACTAAAGCCCGATTCGAATCGATGCGAGTTGTAGAGCGCGGGAATGATGAAACCTGCGTCCACACGGATGGTGGCGCTTCCCTTGCAACCATTCAATGTGAGCTGTATGTCCGCATCCGTGCCGTTGTCCCCTGTGAGGAATTCGATGCCGTACGCTTCGTTCAACTCTCCGAACGGGTTGTCGGAAACCGTGGCGAGCTTGATTTCCGGATGGGTTGCGATCACATCCTGCAGGTCTGTTTGGCTGCCATCCGTTGTGATGATTCCATCCACTCCGCCATTGATGAACGAATGCATCGAAGCCTCCTCGCTCAAGGTATAAACGTAGGTCACCGCCTTGGGAAAACCTATGCTCGCACGCAGATAAGCCGCGCGGTCCATGATGCGAGGCAGGTTCGGCCCCTGTCCTATCGTGCCATCTCCAAACCCGATGTTTCCGAAGAAGCCCAGGTCGAAGAAATGCTGGACCACAGGTGCCGCGTCGTCATCGCCATCAATCTGAACTCCTTCATTGTCCAGCAGTGGGGTTTTTATGATTTCGTCGAGAATCGCCGCGTCCGCGACACTGGCCGCGCTATAAGTGACATTCAGGTGAACGCCATTGGCGTTTAGTCGCGTCCGCGCTCCCATCAGGATTTCGGCGGCGTTTTTCTTCACCTGCGCGTCAGTCCCGGGGTTGGACGCCCATCCCTTGATGTCGAAAACGACATAGGCCAGTTTCGGAAATTGCTGCGCGAGCGCGTTCACGCCATCGCACCAATCCAGAAAACGGATCTGGCCGCAATCCGAGACGCCAAGATCAGTATCAAAGTCGATCAGGACCTCCTCCCCACCACAGGTGATTTCCGACACATCTGGTTCCAGCGCGTTACATCCATTTTCCAGCGCGTTTTTTACCGCGTCCAGATCGTTCGGGTTATGCGCGAACGCCCAAAATGGCCGGGGCTGGGCTCCATTAAGTTGGGTATGGCCTGTGGCGCCAGCCTTCAGTGCGAAGGCGGAAAGGCACAGGCCGGCGCACAGCCCGGCTTGCAATAACGATGCCCGGCGGAATGACCTTCGTGAAGGTTCCTTCCATCGGCGGAGGAGAATGTGAAAGATGTTCTTTTGTGTAGGATGCATGACTGGTTTTGTTTTGTTTGGATGGTCATCGCGACACTTTAAACCCGGCCCTGCCGCGCGCATCTTGGACCCGGTGCCGGAAGATCAGACAGGACCTTGATTCCGAGACTCAGAAAATCTGGAATATATGATTTATAGTTCGGGATAAGAAGGAAACGCATTCGAGCGATGAACCGTCCACCGCACGAAACTGTCCCTGTGGGGGAAGCTATACAACCGCCTTCGAATTGAAAGCACGAACCCGATATTTTCATCGCGAGCAGTAACCCCAGCCAAAAATGCTCCGCTGTACCGGCCCTCGGGCCGGGGGTTTTTACTGCGCTGAAGATTTCATGCGGTGCCCGCGATCTCGAGCCCCATGGATTCTCACTTTTGATCTTCTCGAAACGATCAAGTGTGGCATTCTCGGTACGTATGACCCCAACCACGTCATCGCGGCCTTCGTCGGGACAACCTCTCTTAGGCTACCCCCGCGCCATAATTCTGGTTTTTCTAGCCTGGATTCTGACTCGCGCTCTGCGCTCGTTATTTGGCTCGACGCCAGGTTCTTTATTCTTTTGCGCGGTGATCCTGACTGCGTGGCGTTATGGTCTTGGACCTGCGGTTTTGGCGAGTCTCCTGTCCAGCTCGGCTATCGTGTTTTTTCTTCAACCCCCCGCCGTATCACCTGACGAGCCGCGGGCGGAATTCATGAGGTTCGGAGTTTTTCTTTTTGCGAGCGTCTTCATCAGTTGGCTCATGGCGAGGCAAAAGCGTATCGATGCTGAGTTGCAGCAGGCACGGGATGATCTCGAGCGAAAAGTCTCCGAACGGACCCGGCAACTGACAACGGCAAACGCCGAATTGAAAGTCGAAATAGGCAAACGCAACTCCGCCGAGTCGTTATTGGAAGGGGAGAAGCGAGTGCTGGAAATGATTGCCAGCGGGGCGTTGCTCTCCGAATCACTGGACGCGACAATTCGGCTGATCGAGTCGCACGCGCCGGGAATGTTGGGTTCGATTCTGCTGCTGGATGAACAGGGGATTCATCTGCGCCACGGCGCCGCGCCCGGTCTGCCGGTGGACTATGTAAGGGGAATTGACGGCACGGCCATCGGGCCGAACGTCGGTTCGTGCGGGACGGCGGCGTGCCGCAATGAAGCGGTCTTTGCTCGGGATATCGCGACGGATCCGGCATGGAAGGATTATCGTGATCTGGCACTGCGGCATGGATTGAAGGCATGCTGGTCAACACCGATCAAAGATGGAAATGGAAAAGTTTTGGGAACCTTTGCAATGTACTATCGGCAACCGGCATCGCCTGAACCGGAGCATTTGCGGCTCATCGAAATGGCGACGCATATCGCCTCGATTGCCATCTGCCGGGACCGTGCCAATGCCCAATTGAGTCAGAGCGAAGCCAAGCTAAAGGAAGCGCAGCGCATCGGTAAGATTGGTTATTGGGAACGCGATCTGGTCGCGGATCAGATCACGTGGTCCGAGGAGACCTGCAAAATTTTCGGCGTGCCATTTCCGAATGAGGGGTTGTCGCAGGCGCGCTTGCAGGAATTGATTTATCCCGAAGATCGCCAGATCCAGCAGGAAGCATTGGAGCAGACACTGCGGCAACTCCACCCCTATGACGTTGAATACCGCATCGTCACACCGGGCGCTGAAACACGATTTGTCCACGTGATCGACCAGATCGTGTGCGATGAATCAGGCCGTCCGATTCGCCTGTTTGGGACCGTGCAGGACATCACTGAACGCAGGCGGGCCGAAGAGGCATTGCGTCGAAGCGAACGCGAGCTTCGCCAGGTCATTGATACGGTTCCTGTGATGGCCTGGACCCTTCGGCCTGAAGGGGTGGTTGATTTCCTCAATCGGCGCTGGGTGGACTATTCCGGCATTTCGCTCGAGCAGTACGTTGCCGACCCGGCGGGTCCCATTCATCCGGAAGACGCGCCGCGAGTTTTTGAAAAGTGGCGCGCACAGATGGCGATTGGCAAAGCGTTCGACGACGAAATGCGCCTGCGCCGGGCCGATGGCGAATACCGCTGGTTTCTGGTGCGCACTGCCCCGTTGTGCGATCAACTGGGCAAGATCGTGAAATGGTTCGGTGTCTCCACCGACATTGAGGATCGCAAGCAGGCGGAGCGAGTGCTATTTGATACGAAGTCAAAGCTGGAATTGATTCTGGAGAATTCGCCCCTTGCGATTTCGACGTTGAATCCCGAAGGGCGGATTACGAGTTGGAACAAAGCTGCGGAACGACTCTTTGGCTGGACCGCCGGGGAGGCGATTGGCCAATTATGCAAGACTATTCCGCCAGAAGGCAGGCAGGACTATCTGCTGTCGATTGGAAAAGTAATGCAGGGCGAAACACTTCTCGGACTTGTGAGCTACCGTCGCAAAAAAAACCGCGACATACTGACTTGCAGTGTTTCGTTCGCGCCGCAGCGGAATGAACGTGGCGAACCCATCGGCGTCACGGCGATCATCGAAGATATTACTGAGCGTAAACGGGCCGAGGATGCGATCCGGCGGAGCCAGGAACTTCTCGAATCGGTGCTCGCCACAATTCCGGTGGGCGTAGTCGTAACCAATCTGGCAGGTGATATAGTTCGTAGCAATGCGATCTCGAAAGCGATTTGGGGTCAAGTGATCATTTCCGGTGGTGAGCGGCGAGAAAAGAGCAGAGCGTTTTGGCATGAAACGGGCAAGCGAGTTGAGCCGGAAGATTGGGCGTCTGTGCGTGCCTTGGCCAATGGGCAAACAATCTTGAACGAGTTACTCGATATCGAGCCGTTCAATGGTCAACCGAAGACAATCCGCAATTCCGCGGCGCCCATTCGGAATCCAGACGGTCAGATTGTCGGGGCGGTAATCGTCAACGAGGATGTAACCGAAGCGAAAAAGAGCGAAGAGAAATTGCGCCAGGCGCAGGCGGAGCTGGCCCACGTGGCGCGGGTGACGGTGATAGGCGAACTCACCGCTTCCATCGCGCATGAAGTAAATCAGCCTCTGGCCGCTGTTGTGACGAATGCGAACGCTGCTTCGCGTTGGCTCGCTGCCGATCCGCCGAACCTCAAGGAAGCGCGCGAGGCTATTCTGCGCATCGCGCGCGATGGTACTCGCGCCAGCGAAGTCATTCGGCGGATTCGCACACTGGTGAAGAAGAGCGAGCCATTCAGAACATCGGTAAACTTGAACGAGCTGATCGAGGAAACTGTCGCGCTGACGCAGCCGGAGCTGAAGCGCAAGAAAGTATCGCTGCGAACCGAATTGTCGCCGAAACTACCGCTCGTGCCGGCTGACCGCGTGCAGTTGCAGCAAGTCTTGCTGAACCTGTTCGTGAACGCAGTGGACTCTTTAAGCGGGGTGCCAGACCGCCCGCGGATGTTGCGCATCCATACGGAACTAACCGAATCACACTCGGTGCAAGTCGTCGTGCAGGATACCGGCGCCGGAATTAAGAGGGATGTAGTCGAACGGCTCTTCGAACCATTTTACACGACCAAACCACATGGGCTGGGCATGGGGCTCGCCATCAGTCGTTCGATTGTCGAGGCGCATGGCGGACGCCTCTGGGCTACGCCAAACGACGGGCGTGGCGCTACGTTTCAGTTAATTTTGCCGACACATGATGGAGGCAAGCCATGCACGAAGCACGAACACGTTTGAATCGTTCCGTCGTTTTTGCCGTGAATGATGGTGTGTCAGGGCTCCAGGCGCCCGACGGTTTAATTCGTTCGGCTGGTGAATTCACCCCCCTTCCGCTTCCGCGCCTCGGCGGCTCTGCGCGAGATCGGTCCTTCTTCCTCAACGGTTGTCACCGAACATCCTCCATTAAGCGAATCTCAATTCCGCTGGCGGACCGCAACACACTCGTACGCCGAGGATATCGTCGAATGCGGCAAAGGCTGGGACGATCCACACCTGTAACAGTCGGTGTCGCCGTTAGGTGTCCACTTCTTCAGGGTGTCCTTTCAACCCAGCCGAAATCCCCAACACCGTCCGTCCAAAGCACCTTATCAATCATCTGCGGTGTCCACCGCGACGTCCCGAAGAGTCGATTATTCTCAGCCGCCCTATTCTGCATGATCTGTATGAGAATTATAAAATCGGCGGACTTCAAACGTTCGTGATTCAGTTT
>JAQGOX010000722.1 GCA_028293365.1 Verrucomicrobiales bacterium
GCCTTTCTACTGGACTGGCCCGGATCATTCTGTGACCGGCGCGGACATCGAATTGGCCAGCGTGGTGCTTCGGGCAATTGGTGTGTCATCCATCGAATATCATTTGACTTCATTCGAAGAATTTCTGCCCGGTGTCCAAGAAGGCCGTTGGGACATGAACGTGCCTATTTTCGTAACCGCTGAACGTGCAGAGCGCGTTGTATTCAGTGTGCCGGTTTGGGCGATAGGCGATGGATTTCTAGTTCGCCATGGTAATCCGAATGCGCCTGCGAGTCACAAGGCGGTGGCGACGCGGAGTGGCGCGCGGCTGGGGATGGTTGCCGGGACAGTGCAGTTCAACTCCGCAAAGTTAGCTGGCGTGAGCGATAGCCAGATCGTGTTTTTCAAGGACCAGTCCGCCGCAGTCGCCGCACTGCTCACAGGAAAGATTGATGTGTATGCGAGCACAGCGGTTGGGAGCCGTGTCCTTGCTAGTGCCAACAAGCAACTGGAAGCGGTTGCGCTCGAAAAGAGCAAGGATGAAAAAGCACCCATCGGCACCTTCTCGTTTAATAAGAACAATCACAGCCTTGTGCAAGCAGTGAACGAGCAACTTCGCAAGTATCTCGGTTCAGCTGACCACCGTGCCCGCATGGCAAAATATGGCATTACACGGACAGAGATTGACGGTGTGATTTCAAGCAAAATTTAAATGCGCCGCATAAATCATTTTGCCGCCACAATTCGCGCACGCGTGTTTGCTGTGAGAGTAGGCTAATCTCGTTTGCCGGATTTTTGATATTCATAAAAAGCATTGCCGCCAGAAAAAGGTGGTATTGGGTGCTCCAAAAGGGTGCTGGTAGAGTCGTTTCAAGGTTGGCACACGCCAACAAAAACAAACATAAAATAAATAATAGAAAGACATCATTATGAGCACACAAAAATCAAATCAGCAGCAAAGCAAAGCAATTGTTCTCGTTCACGGCGGGTTCGTGGACGGTTCGGGATGGGCAGGTGTGTATAGCATTCTGAAGAAAAAAGGCTACGACGTCTTGATCGTCCAAAACCCGACCAAATCCCTGGCTGACGATGTTGCCGTCACCAAGGCGGTGATCGCCAGCCAGGATCGCGAAGTCATTCTTGTGGGTCATTCCTATGGCGGGGTGGTCATCTCTGAAGCCGGCAACGATCCCAGGGTGGCGGGTCTTGTCTATATCGCCGCGTTCGCTCCTGACAAAGGTGAATCCGTGGCATCGCTGATCGCGAATCCTCCGCCCGGTGCGCCGGTGCCGCCGATTTTGCCTCCCAAAGACGGCTACCTTTTTCTTGATCGAAATAAATTCGCGGCATCGTTCGCTGCGGATGTCGAACCCGAAACGGCATCATTCATGGCTGATTCGCAAGTGCCCTGGGGTCTTGATGCGCTGCAAGGCGCAGTCTCTGAGCCAGCCTGGAAAACCAAGCCGAGCCATTACTTGGTTGCCTCGGACGACAAAATGATTCCGCCTCCGGCCCAGCGGGCAATGGCCGGACGCGCCAAAGCGCAGGTCACGGAAGTGCCGGGCAGCCACGCCGTCTATGTCTCCAAGCCGATGGAGGTCGCGAAACTCATCGAGAAGGCTGCCAACTCTTGCAATTGAGGTAAAAGACAACGCAACGAGAGTTGTTGCAAACTAGACAGTGTCACCAATCACCGGTGAAGCGTTCCCGCCTTCACCGGTGATTTCTGCAATCGTCATGATCCGGCCCATATGGGACGCAATCGCGCTCCACCCAACCACATCTTCGCGTAAACACTCCGCGCCCTTTTCCACGAAACTCCTACTCGGCTTGCATGCACCGCGAAGTCGAGCAGCTTTACCGTCGCCGTGACATCAAGGCGTCCGTTTAACGCCTCACAATTCAAGCCGACACCGTCACGGTCTCGATGGCCAGCGCCGTCACTACTGGTGTGCTGGCGTGTTCACACGACAATACGGTTTTGAATACTGCGACGATCGATAATGTAAGCGTTACGACACCGGCTCCGGATTTCTCGATCTCGGCCAGTCCATCATCGTAGACGATCACGGCTGGAAGCGGCACGAGTTATACAACAACGGCCAGCGGATTTTTGCGTGAATAAGGGCCAGGGGCAAATGCATCTGAAATTCCCGCGACCGATATCTTTTTAACCGGTTGCCTATTGGTCTCGACACTCGATAACTATTGGCTCCAATCAAAAAGTCCCTAGTCGTGAACTCGCCTTCGTAGATATTCAATCACCTGATCTAAAATTTCGTCCTGGTTTTCCAAGGAATTTAAGGGCTGCTCAAGGTTGCTATTTGAACGAAAAAGTCGCATTTTCCATCTTTCGCAAATTACATATGCGTATCGAATAATATTCTGACCTCATGACACACCAACTATTTCCAGCTTTGCCTTTCAGCCGCATCACGAAACCGTTGCCTACGGTTGCAGCCTTATTGATTGTCCTCCTCGCCTGCTCGATGTCGCCAGCAGCGCTGACAGACTCCGGCTCATTGAAAGTCGCGGCCATCTTTGGCGACAACATGGTCTTGCAACAACAACAGGCAGTGCCGGTCTGGGGTTGGAGCGCACCGGGTGCGAGCGTCACGGTCAAATTCGCCGGCCAGAGCAAGTCCGCGCGTGCGGACGCGCAAGGACGCTGGTTGGTGAGGCTCAAGAAACTGGAAGCGTCCTTCACGCCCCAGTCGCTGGTCATTGATTCCGGCGAGATAAAGACTTTTACCAATATTCTCGTGGGTGAAGTCTGGCTTTGTTCCGGCCAGTCCAATATGGAAAAGCCCATTGGAAATCAACCCGGGCAAAAACCGTGTTTCAATGCGCCCGAGGAGCTGGCCGCCGCTAACTTTCCCGGTATCCGGATTTTCAAAGTCGAGAAGGCCCTGTCGGCCACGCCGATGGATGATCTCCAGCAATTCGCCACATGGCGCTCGTGCGATTCCAATTCATTGGAGACGACTCACTTTTCCGCCGCCGGTTATTTTTTCGGGCGCGAAATCCATACGAACCTTAACGTGCCCGTTGGCTTGATCGAATCTTCATGGGGCGGAACGCGGATCGAACCGTGGACAGCGCCGGCCGGGTTTAAATCCATCCCATCGCTCGCGAAATTCGCCATACCCACCGCCAAATCCACAAAAATTATCACCACCACGCCGATGGGAATTTACAACGCGATGATTGCGCCAATCGCCGGCTTTGCGATGCGGGGCGCTCTCTGGTACCAGGGCGAATCCAATTACATGGGAACAAACGACGAGGATTATTTGACTTACGGAGAGAAAATGTCCGCCCTGGTAGGCGGCTGGCGAAAGATGTGGGGCGAAGGAGATTTCCCATTCTATTTTGTGCAGATTGCTCCTTTCAAATATTACAGCGCGAAGACGAAACGTGTCGCGTCCGCCGAGACTTTGCCCGAGTTCTGGGCGATCCAGTCCCGTGCCGCGCGAACGATCAAGAACACTGGCATCGTTATAACGACGGATTTGGTGGATGATCTGAACGACATCCATCCCCGCAACAAACAGGACGTTGGCCACCGGCTGGCGCTGCTGGCCCGCAACAAAACCTACGGCCAAAAAGATACCGTCGCAGCCGGCCCGGCATTTAAGAAGATGCAAATCGAAAGGCACAAAGCCGTGCTGAGCTTTGAGAATGTTGATGGTGGGTTAACGAATAAAGACGACATGCCCCTAATGTGGTTCACCATTGCGGGCGCTGACGGAAACTTTGTGCCTGCTGATACGAAAATCGTCGGCGATACGGTCGAAGTTTCAGCGGAGGGCGTGGAAAAGCCAGTGACTGTCCGGTTCGCCTGGGATGAGACCGCGCAGCCGAATTTCTTTAATAAAGCAGGATTGCCGGCAGAGCCATTTCAGGCTGGCAAACAACCCAAATTGCCCTAAGCTGCCACTCGCGTTTTGCTCATTCCCGCTGCGATCGGCATCTCGCTGAATTGTCTCGTGTAGCCACTTTATGCCACATGACTTTTTGCTCCAATAAGCGAGGCTTTCACCTTGGACATGATAGAAAGTTCAAATCACCCGGCTCGAACTGTTGAATTGCAAAAATCCATGAACAAATTCTCCTCCCGAAATCTAATACCGACATTGATGGCGCTTGCCATTGGCCTTTCAGGTTGCTCCACGTCCAAACATTCCACGGGCGCCATTTCCGAAAAACCGTTTGGCACGGACAGCCAGGGCGCAGCCGTGACTTTATATACCCTGCACAATAAATCCGGCGCCGAAGTTTCCATCTGCACTTATGGCGGCCTGGTGACCTCGTTGAAAGTTCCCGACCGCAACGGCAAGAATGGAGATGTCGTGCTCGGATATGATACTCTTGCGGATTACATCAAAGACAGTCCTTACTTCGGCGCGCTCATCGGCCGTTATGGCAATCGCATTGCGAAAGGCAAATTTTCTCTCGACGGAACGCCTTACACACTCGCGACCAACAACGGACCGAACGCTCTGCATGGCGGACTGAAGGGGTTTGATAAAGTTCTTTGGAAAGCGCGCCCGTTCGAAAGCGAAGTTGGGC
>JAQGOX010000745.1 GCA_028293365.1 Verrucomicrobiales bacterium
TGCGGGGTGTAAGACCGCGCTCCGGTTGGGTTTTCGCGCGCTGTGTGGTTCAGCTCGCAATGGCGATTCATCGTGTTAGTCCCATGCGCGTTCAAGATGAGGCTAAGGCGCGCTGGATTTTGACCCACTGGCGAGACGCGCATGAAGCCCATATCCAGAGTGATCTGCAACGAATGCGCAACGAAGCCAGAGGGCCAAAAGACCAGCGAATTAGTCTGATCTTGAACGCAAATTGGAATTAGCCATTCCATGATTGGCCATCCCAGCGGATCACGCGCTCGAGAAAGTTTTGCGCTCCCGAACTGAATGCTTGCAGCAAAGCCTCACCTTTTTCAGGGTTCGCGACATTGGGGAAACCGATATGGCCCGGGATGGTTCGCTCGCGTGTAATCCAGGCTCGGAAGCCTGGTTCGAAGGCGTTTCCGAATTCAACGGGATGGGCCTCGCGATAGGCGCCAACCAGTTGGGGGGCGATGCGAAGGATCATCGATGTTTCCCATTCGCAGGCGTGGCCCATTTGGGTTTGCTTCAGCGTCAGGCCCGGCACCGTGTTAGGATTCGCGAGATTCCAGTAGGTGGCGAACAGAAAGAGAAGGTCACTTCTCTGACGATACTTTTGGCGCACTTCAAACAGCGCCTGTTTTCCCGGGACATCATTCCCGCCATGGCCGTTGATGAAAACAAGCCGCTTGAAACCGTGCTGGATAAAGTTCTCGCAAAGGCCGGCAAGGGTATCGAGATAAACTCGGGGAGGTGCGGAGAGTGTGCCCGCAAAGTCGAGATGGTGATCGGAATTCCCCAGCCAGGTCAGTGGAGTGAACAAAGCCCTATCGCACAAAACAGCAGAGACTCGTCGAATGATTTCACCGAGGAGCAAGCTGTCCGTGAATAAAGGAAGATGATGGCCATGTTGTTCCAGAGCAGCGACTGGAAAAATGACCGGTGTATTTTTGTCAAGCGCCTGAACTGTCGGCCAGGCCATATCAGCAAGTTGCATGTGGTTCCAGGCAGATTGTCAGAGGTAACGTGGGGTGGCAAGCCGAGGCCAGTCAAAATCCATGACTCAATTAACCACAAAGACAGCTAAGAAAAACCGGTCTGGCGAACAACTCACTTGGCGGGGTTTTTAGGGGAACTTGATCCTGTGCATCTGATTTAAACACCTGACGATAGATCGTTGCGAGATTTTATGGTTCGCTCAATCCAAATTTACTGCTTACTTCTCTCGATTAGACGAAATTGAGGCGTAAACGGATTAATAGCCTCGACTCCATCGTAGTTTTGACGGTCTTTCAAGTCTTCGGTGTATAGGATCTTACAACCCAGGGCCCGGGCGGAAACCACTATGACTGCGTCCCAGTAACTGATTCGGAATTTTACTTTTAACTCGAGCGCTTCACGAATCGTCCATAAATCGACCACGTGAATTGGAAATTCGAGGAGAGGTTCGATCAATTCGAGAGCGCTTTCGTGGGTCAGTTGCAGCTTCTTCGGGTGCGTTGCTGTGACATAGAATTCTTGAAGCACCTGAGTGGAGAGACCAAACTCAACGGCGTTCAGAAGTTTAGTCGCGATTTCTGTTTTTGGGTCGTTTTTCAGACCGGCTCGATAAACCAGTATGTTTGTATCAACGAAGCTTAAGGCGTTCGGCATAGATTTCGTCTCTATCGATCGTGCTGACCGGTTTTCCAGTTTTTTGCTGCGCCTTATCAAAGGCTGCCGAAAGCTTTCTGCGCTTACGATCCCATTCACTCAGAGCACTCTCCTGGACTAGAGATGCGAGGTGTTCTCTGACAAGGGAACTCACTGATGTCTCCTGCTCAGCGGCGTGCATGCGAGCTTTTCGATATGTTTCCTCATCCACCGATACTGTGATATTTCTCACATATTCACAGTAACGCACACAGATGGACTGTCAATCTAAAGGACATCATTAAGGTGGGAGTAAAAGAAAATGAGCTCCTGTGATCCTCGACAGCGCCCAAGTTCGGCATTATTGCGAACGCCGGAATTTTCGTAGATTCGCTCAATTCGCAATTAAACCGGACGGGTGTGTTGGAATAAGTTTCAAGCAAGTTGGCTCCAATTGGAGCCATCGGCTTGATCCTTCTCACACCTAAACTTGCATGAATGCGAGGCCCCAATTTACGCTACATTCAGCAATCGATCGGCCCTTGCGGTTTTGCCTTGCCGACAAACCGCTCCGTTGGCCTTCTCACTCGCACCTAATCACAGTCGACTCATCATGGACCAATGCCCCTTTAGCTCGGTTGTTTTATTTGACCTTGATAGTGGCGGAACCGCCTGATGACGGATTCAGCGTAGAGTTTGGTGGTGGGAAAATCAATCTGGGTCAGGAAAACTCCGCTGTTCGTCGAGCCTTCACCCTTGTTCCAGCGCAAAACGTTGCCGCGCCCCGCATTGTAATCGGCGAGCGCATATGGAAGTGGGTTGTCGGTCTTGCGGTAGCGCTTGAGCAGCTTCGTAAGATAAAAAGTGCCGGCCATTACATTTTTGGTGGGATTAAATAGTTCGGTCTTCGTAAACGCGCGCAAACGTTCTGAGTTGGCCCATTCCAGGGCGGCATCCTCGCGCACTTGCATTAAACCAATTTCCCCGGCGCCGCCACGCGCCTGGGCATCAAAACGACTTTCCTGCCAGATGACGGCCTTGATGAGTGCGGGATCAACGTGGTAACGGGCCGCCGCAGCGGTGATCTGCGCATCGTACTTGCGCTCTTTCTCGTAGCGCCACCAGAGAAACACCAGCAAATCGGCTACGAGAAACGCAACGAACATCCATAAAAACCAGCGCTTCACCCTTCTCTTTTAACCGCTTTTGAAAGGCATTTCCAGCATTGGTCGCACGAAAAAAACGAAACATCCCAGTCGTGCTTGGACGGAGAACTTGTTTCGATTATTGTGAGCGTCGTGCCAAAGCATACATTTACCATAGCCTCCATATTATCGGTGCTGGCGATAATTGGGTTCATCAGCATATCCGCGGTGCAGCAACGGAAAGTTTTTCAAGGGGCGCGAAACGAATTGGCGGAGGCGAAAGCGCGCATCGAAGAAGTGTCGAAACAGGCGTCCGGTTTGCAGGAACAATTGGATCAAAGCAAAGCCCGCATCGACGAATTGGAGAAGGAAAAGCAGGAGGTTACGGCCGCACAAAAGCATCTGGAGGATCAAATGCGGAGCGAACTTGAGTCCAAGGACGTTACGATTTCAGAACTCCAGGGCAAGCTGACCGTAAACATTCTGGATCGCATTCTATTTGATTCGGGTGAGGCAGAACTGAAACCCGAAGGACAAGCAGTGCTGCAGCAGATCGCCGGAATTTTGGCAAAATATCCGAACCGCCAAATTCACGTGATCGGTCATACCGACAATGTGCCAATCCGGGGAGGACGCCGTTTCCAGAGCAATTGGGAGCTTTCGTCGAGCAGAGCACTGGCAGCGGTGCGGTTTCTTTCGGAAAAGGCCGGGGTCGATCCGCATCGCCTTGCCGCGGTCGGCTTTGGAGAGTTCCATCCTGTGGCTGACAATTCAACACTCGAAGGCCGGGCCAAAAATCGGAGGATCGCTTTAGTGGTCATGCCGGAAGAATTCGGACCGGTGGATGCGCTAGCGCCGCCGACTCCGAAAGCCTTGCCAGCACCTTTGCCAATGCTTTCGCCCGAAGTAAAAGCAGAGAAAACCAACGATAACGGAATCGCGCCGGATTAGAAACGATGATTCGTAGGGAAAGACCATAAATATTTTTATTTGAATTCCCGGAGGTGGGAGGCCGTCGAGCACCAGCCAGGCAAATGGAAAAAACGCTAACACAGAGTGTCGCATGTCATTATACCGATCTATTTTCAGATCTTTCGTTTACCATTGAACCAATGGTATTCGCAGGTACATTTGTCTCAACGAATTCTGGAAAAGTTTAATTTGTAAACCATATGCCCTTCCAACCGGATCTCCCGTTTTTCGCCGGCGACACTGGATTTCAGAAATGGCGCGGTGAGGTCGATGCTCATCGAGAAGAACTGGAACGAAAATTAGGGATACCCCTCGGATCCAAAGTTCATCTGACTCTGTCGGATTTTGAACAGCCATTCACAGGCGTCCTCGAGATGGTTGTGGGAACGAGGGAATCCAATCCGCGTCTTCGCCTTCGCGACCTCCGTTTCGATTTCGCATTCGATGAGATCACTTCAATCCACCGAGTCGATTGACAGCGCCGCGGCGGGGCCTACTTCGGCGAGACATCTCGGTTCAGGAATGCCAGGAGATCTCGAATTTCTCCGCTCGTTAAAGCATTAAGCAGATGCTCCGGCATAAGTGATCCGGTCTCCGATGTCAGTTTGCGAATGTGCGCGATTGATATCCGGTGAACTTGTTGTTGGTCCGCAATAGTGACGCTTTCATTATCGCGTGCGGTCACAAATCCAGTGATCAATTCACCATCGACCAGTTCAATGGTCGATGCTCTAAAACGATCAGCGACTTGCTTCGACGGATACACGATGGCATCCGCAAGTTCGGTGGGATTCATCCGTTGCATAACGCCTGCCAGGTCAGGCCCGAAGAGCTTCCCTTCCTGGCCCGGTGTTTCGCCGCCGCCGTGGCAGGAATTGCACAGGAGGCGCTCGTAGACTTTGCGTCCGCTCGTACGGTCCCCAGGGGTCTTCACGCTTGCGACTATGAAGGCATGCACCTCTTCGTCCGACCTTTCCTTGTTCCCGGTTGTCGGCTCCGGAAAAGACATATTAAAAGTGGCGGCGTACCAATTTTTCCAGGATCGAGCCGTCGCTTGTTGTACAGTCTGATCAGGTGCCCTCTCATGTGACAGGAAGTCCGCCGAACTCTGAATAGAACCCTGAGTCCGTAATAAAGTGTGCACAGGCCAAAACAATTCTCTTCGGGCGGCGAGAAGCTGGATTAGTCGCGCCAGGATCTCTTGAGGCAAACGCCCGTTCAATTGAGTGAGTCCATGGATGGCCGCTTTCAGCGTGTCGCGATCTTCGGAACGAAGCGCAGTTCCGAGCAACACAACATCAGCCTGCGTGGGCCGCGCGGCGACGATTTGGACAAACTCGCGCCGCAATGGCGGATCGGCCATGGAAGTAAATTCCTGACGCGCAAATTCGCTTGCGCGGAGGTCTTTCAGATCGTGCATAGCGGCTACGGCCTTCGTTTTGACGTTGAAATCCCGCGTAGAGCGATAAACCTTCTGGAGGCCAATAAATGGCTCGTCTCCATGGGCAATCACCTGGATCAATGCGGTGCCAAGAAGCCCTTCCAAATGAATACGAGAGCGGTTCCGAATCAGCGCCGGTGAATGCTTTTCCGCAAATTCACCAAGCGTCGTTTCCCAGAACAGCGGAAATTCGACTCCCTTGGATTCGAACTCAGCAAACCATCCCTGCTGGTTTGCGATCAACCAATCGAGTACCGTTGTTTCGCCGAACGCGCCCCAGCCCTCGCTGATTCGCGCGAGTGATTGCATTATATGAAACTGCGTCGTGTGATTTGTCTCACCGGCCAGAAGCCCAAGCAGCGGTGCAACAGATTCGCCAATCTCATACTCTCCGCACAACCGAATCGATTCCCAGCGGACATCGCGATCGTTCGATCTTAGTTGATTGAGGAGATACTGCTTCGTCGATTCAAGCTCATCGCTTTTCGAAACGTCCGTTTTAAAAATTGCGATCACGCGCATGAGATCCAGTTGATCTTCGCGACCTTGCGTCTTCTCACGGCCCTTCCGCACAACTTGCAAAACCGCATTCGCGGGCACTGGTCCAGCAGTTGTTCCAGCGACGAGGCCACGCAGGGCTGCCTGTGTATTGGTGCTCGCAATTGCGAGATTGAGCCACAGATCAACCGGCAGGTGCTCCAACGCCATCATCGCGGGATATCGTGTGACCCGTTCCGTATCTCCGAGCAATTGGATTAATGCCGGCACCGCTTCAGAAATTGCCCGCCGCGTGAAACATTCAGTCACGCGACGTCGCACCAGGGGATCCTCGTCGTTCGCAAGCAGGCGCAATAATCCAAAATCCAGCGCCTGCGACCGAAAACTCATCGCCAAAGGAACCCACGCGCGAACCTCAGGCTCTGGATCCGCGGCGACGGTCCGTAACCAATCGAAACCGATCTGTTCCGTGTGACTCGTCAGCAGCCGCAATGCCCGTAAACGTTCCGGAATTGGCCGGCTCTGTTCTAGCGCTGCTTGTTG
>JAQGOX010000782.1 GCA_028293365.1 Verrucomicrobiales bacterium
GAATAGGAATGCCGGGAAAACCAAATCGACAAAGGTAATGCCATCTTTCCCGTGGAAGTGTCGCATCCAGGCAGGAACAATGGCTTTCGGAGCACCGGCGAGGTCGTTGACGAAAATCATGGTAAACATGACGAAACCGCGCAAGGCATCGACTGAGACAATGCGAGTGATGGCAGTGGGCGGATTTTCCGGAGTCTTATTCACGGCGCTTTTGGGGAATGTTCGAATATGTGGTTTCAGTCATTTTTGGAGTTTTCGGAAATCGCACTTAGGGAAGCATGAGATTAAGAGGTGGGCGAGTGGAAACGAATCGGTGAAAAGGGGCGGGGACGATAGTAGATGGCGGATTAGGCGTTTGGAAGGGTTTGGAGGTGGTTCAAGCCGGATTTGACTTCGGTGCGGGGAAGGTTTCCTGATTCCAGTGCGGTGTCGGTTTGTTCGAGCAGTCGGTGATAGAAGGAAATTCCCATTTGCAGGAGAGCTGGATTATCGGGGGAGATTTCGAACATGGAGAAAAGGGCGTCTTCGGCTTTAGCGAATTGGCCGCTGCGCTCGAAATGTTGCATGAGCAACGCATTTGTCTGGAGTGGAAGCGGCGCATCGGCGAGGCGTGTTAGCAGCAAGTCGATGCTGGGGACGAATTCGGGCCAATCTGATGCGTTAGTACGGAGGATTAAAGGAAGTAAAAGGTGGAGAGCCTGGAGGCGGAGGGCGCGGCTTGTGCCGTTTCCATCTGGTCCGGATTTGGACTCGGCAATTTCGGCGGATTCGATGAGCACGCGGGAAAGCATGCACGTCTTTTCGCTTTGGGGCAGGAAATCTCCGGTTTGCAAAAGGTGTGCAAGCAATTCGGTGTCGGTGAGGGCGGTCAGGGTTTTGAGATCGAAGCCGGTGAGGCGCTTTGATTCTTCGTCAAGGCTGAGTTCTGCGTCGTTCCAGAGTCGCTGATCCTTTTGGTTAGCGATCTTCGCGAGGGCGCGGACGAATTCCTCGATCATGCGAAGCACGTAGTCGCGGCGCAGCATTTCTGAGTAGCGTTAGGTGAAAGGTTAGATAAGTCTATAGAAAACGAGCCTGGAGGATTCTTTGAGAGTACAGAGAAAGGATCGGTCAGGGATAAGCGCGAAGGAGAAGACACGCGCCATCGTTTACCGTGAAGGATATGTTTTTCCAGCAGCGGTTGCTTTTTTCATTTCGTCGGCGAGTTCCTGAGCGGTCCAGCGGTTGCCTTCGAGTTGCCGATGAATGCGGCCGATGGGATCGAGAATAATGGTGCGGAGGTTGTGAGAGAAACCGTTGCCATCGCGATTTACACGGAGATCCAGCTCGTTTGTCAGAAGAGCCAGTGTGTTCGTAGAGGCCGCCGCGAAGGTCCAACCAGCGGGATCGTTTCCGCGATAGGAATGGGCGTAGCGGGCGAGCACGGCAGGTTTGTCGAATTCCGGGTCGAACGATATCGAAAGAAATTGCCAGTTTTTGATTTCGCGGGAATCGTTTTTCAACAATGCGCGCGCTTGCTCGAAGTTTTTTGACATGCGAGGACAAAAGTCGGGCAAGGGACAGCGGCTGAAAATAAAGGTGAAAGCGACGACTTTGCCCCGAAAATCAGAGAATCGCAGGGTTTTGCCATCTTCACTGAGAAATTCATGGTCAGGCATTGTCTGGCCGGGTTTCAGCGCAATGGATTGGTTCACGGCCGTGGGATCCCAGGGTTGGCTGGTTTTGCCAGGAGAGGATTTGAGGGGTCGAATGGTATCGATCCAATGCGATTCGTCGGTGACAATGAGATGGAAGGAGATTTCATCCCCCGGCGAGATTCCATTGAGCTCTTCCGAATCCAAAACTGTAAATTCCATGGTCATCTGGGGCATGTAGTCGGGAATTGCATCATGCCGAATGACAGTCGAACGATGGTCCAGACTGACCTCTCGAACAGTTCCTTTGGTTTGATATGTTTTTACAGAAGCGGAAGTGGTAACGGGTTTGCCGAATGCAGTTAAATAAGCCAGGCAGAGGCAGGTAAAGCAGATTGTAATCTGATTTCGCATACGAGGAATGGCTTGTTTGAAGGAGGCTGGGGGAAAATTATTTTTGTGCGGTGTGACTGTGTTGCTCGCCTTTGACGGAGCCCTTTGCGAATTTGAAAGCGGATAAGTTCATGGCAACGGCGCTCGGGTCGTCTTCGCGAATATGGAAAAACTTATCCATGACGACGTTGGTAACCGTTTGGGTTTTGCCGGTGACGGGCCAAAAGATCTCAACGCGGTTGATCAGGGTGGCCTGGCCCAAACCGATTTCCTGGCGCAGGGGGTTGGATCCGAAACTGCCACCGGTTCCGACGGTTCGGCAAATCATCCGTTCGCCATCGGCAGTTTGGACGAAAACTTTGATTCGAGCGCCGAGCGCGACTCGATTTGATTTCACTCCTTCGAGTTTTAGCGTGACCCAATGATTGCCGTGGCCAGGATTCGCAAAAAGAACGTTACGATAAAAGTCACCCTCGTAGGCTCCTCCAATGGAATTATAGATTTCCTGAGTGCCGTCGTTATTCAGATCAGCGAAAGAAACGGCGTGGCCTTTTTGGAGAAGGCCGAACCCGCCCGAAGTAGTGACATCCTGAAAATATTTGCCGCCAGCATTACGAAACGCGCGGTTGGGAATCAGGGTCGCGAGGTTCGGATCGCCGGTGCCCAGGTAGAAGTCGAGCCAGCCATCGTTATCGAAGTCGCCAAAATTGCATCCCATCGTCATGAACACATGCTCAAGATGGGCTTCGGTGGTTACGTCCTTGAAGGTTCCATCATGATTGTTGTGGTATAGTTTGGGATGCGCGCCGGTATTGGGCAGACCGAGGTAATCAGCGGCAATATCCCCAACGTTACTGATCGAATATCCACTCACAAAGATATCTTCCCACCCGTCGTTGTCGTA
>JAQGOX010000793.1 GCA_028293365.1 Verrucomicrobiales bacterium
ATGCCTGCTGGGCTTGCTTGCTCACGATTCCGTCGGCGCAGCAGGGTCTACAGATTCTGATTCAACCCGAGATGATTCGGCAAAAACGACCAAGCCTCGGAGAAACGGTACGATGGTTCCATTCGGCGCCGGGGTGACGAGTAAGCTGATTTTGGAAATGGATAATCGAGCGGCTCAGCGACGTTTCGCGACTTTTACGAGCTTTGGCTCGTTTCTCCCGAGCACCTCGAACTCGCCGTCATTTTCTTCACTGGTTTCAAGGGATGCCCGCAAGCGCAGGCGGGCCGTTGCTTTGTCGGAGCCGATCACAGAAAGACGGGCTGGTTGGGACCCGGATACGGACTGGATCCCGGGCGGTGGGCCATCGCTGGCAACTTGGAAAGATGTTTGCGGTCGTTCGCAGCCAGTCACCCAACAAAATACTGTTGTCAGACCCGTAATGAACCCCCTCTGAACAGTCTTCATTGCGAATAAACTAATCTGAACGCGTCGCGGCGCCAGACTGATTCGAACATCGGGAGTAGTACTAAGATTCATCGCGTTTGTGTCGGATATTAAAGAATTGCCAAAATTCGCCGATGTGTTACTACAAATGTATAACTAAACGCAACGCTCCTTATGATGATCGAACTTAAAGTTAAAAAATACGGCAACTCATTGGGGGTGATTCTTCCCAAAGAAGCTGCGGCGAAACTAAATGTCCTGGAAGGCGACGCTCTTTATTTGACCGACGGAGTCAACGGCGGTTTAAGGATCACGGCCGAGGATCCGAATTTTTCCGCGCAGATGCAGGCTGCTGAAAGCATCATCAAGCGCTACCGGAACACGCTCCGTGAACTTGCGAAGTGAAAGAACCGCTCTGGCTTACGAAAGCATTTGTTTATGCGTTGCATGAAAGGCTCATTGCAGAGTTCGGCGGGCTGTCAGGCGTAAGAGATGAGGGGTTGCTTGAATCGGCACTAGCCAGACCAGAGAACCTTTTCGCTTACACGCATCCCGGTTTCCAAAAACTCGCTGCCGCTTATGCTTTTGGAATCGTCCGAAATCATCCCTTTTTGGATGGAAACAAAAGAACTGGATTTGTCGCAGCAACTGTGTTTCTCGAAACCAACGGGATTGTCGTTAAAGCAACCGAAATCGAGGCCACGTCCGCAACTCTCGCGTTGGCTTCAGGAAAGTTATCTGAAGACCAGTTTTCAGCCTGGCTAACAAAGCAGACGGCTTAAGACCTGGGCTGGAGCGCCTGCTAATGTGTGGAAACAATCCTCGGGCAAACCAACAATTGCAAGAGGGATGCGACGTTCCGCTGGATCCGTTCTTTTGATGAGAGATCAATCCTGTGAGGTTAAGCCGCATTCCGGGCGGCGATGGTTTCGGAGAGGAAACTCAGCGCCTCAGTACGCAGCACTGCGCCCACCAGCTTGAAATCGGTGTCATTATTCACCACTGGCACATTGCGCAATTCGCTATTGAGGATCACTGGGAGAACTTCGAGCAGTCGCTGGCTCGGCGTGAGACAGGGGGGTGGCGGCCGCATGACGTCCGAGGCAATGACGCCTGTCAATTCCTGGCCGGCATTCAAATAGCTTTTCAAATCCTGTAAAGCGACTATCCCCACTAACCGGCGTGCGTCGTCGATGACTGGTAAAAAATTATTCGAGCTTGTCAGGAAACGGTCGGCGAGTTGTGGGAGTGTCGCGGTTTCCGCAACCGGTTGGACCGGTTCGCGCATGAGCTCACCCACTGTCTTTTGCGTGGCGACTCCGAGTTGTTGATTTTCCCGCTCGGCAGCCAATCCTTTGATCCGGAGCGGCTCAGTGTAAACCGATTCAGGATGAAAACCACGGCCGACCAGGGTTGCTACCGCGCACGCAAGCATAAGGGGTGGCATGAGTGAGTAATTAAGAGAGATTTCGAAAATCATAATCATCGCCAGGAGCGGTGCGTGCATGGTGGCGGCGAGGACACTCCCCATGCCTACGAGCGCGAAAGCCCCCATCGGCATATTGCTTAAACCGAGAGATTGCAGCAGGACGCCAAAGATGCTTCCCAGACCGGCCCCAAGAAATAGTGTGGGAGTCAGAACACCGCCAACCGTACCGGATCCGACCGTTACGAGGGTGGCGAGCAATTTGGCACAGAAGAGCCCAATCAAAAACCAACCCGTCGCCGGGTTTTTGAGGATTTGATTGATCGCTCCGTATCCATTTCCCCAGACGTCCGGAAATGCGAGAGCGAGAATCCCGACGATCAATCCGGCGATCATCATGCGCGTGTAGATGGGGATTTTAATTTCCGCAAAAGCCCGCTCACTATAATTTAGCATTTTCAGAAACGCGGCCGCCAGTCCTCCGGAGAGAATTCCCAAAATGATAAACCAGGGTAATTGGCTGACGTGCGTGAAGTCGAAAGCAGGCACCTCGTAGATTACGTGCAGTCCGAAGAAACTGCGCGAGATCATGGTTGCGATCACGGACGAAAAAACGAGTGGAGCAAAAAAATTCATGGAAAAATTGCCCAAAACAATTTGCGCGGCGAAAACAGCACCGGCGACTGGCGCGTTGTAAGCGGCGGCCATGCCCGACGCAGCTCCGCAGGCGACGAGCAAGCGAAGCCGATAGGGCGGCCAGTTCGCGATCTGTCCCATTTTTGAGGCAATAACCGCTGCCATTTGCGTGATCGATCCTTCACGCCCGATGGAAGCGCCCGTGGAAATGCTCAGCACCGAGGAGAAGGCTTTTACAATCGCGCTGCGGAGGCGGAGCCGGCCGTCTCCGGCGACCACCACCTCAAGCAGATTATTCGATCCCTGATTCCCGGTAAGTCTCAAGCCGACAAATAGAATCAGGCCCGACGCCAAAGCGCCGAAACTCGGAGTCAGTATCCGTTGCCACGTGCCGGTCTGCTCGGCGATTTGGG
>JAQGOX010000796.1 GCA_028293365.1 Verrucomicrobiales bacterium
ATAACTAGTTAATCCTGATCGTATTCATCTTCGTCTTCAATTTCCCGACGGATTTGGCGCGAAATCCTCGGGCGGACAAAACCATAAACCAAATACGCGGTAAAAAACAACGGGAGAACCACCGGTAGAATCTTATTGCGAAAGATCAGGAGTAAGCCACAAAAAAGCGCTCCAATCACAAGTTTGGTGAAAGGCCGGGTCGATTTCAGGTCGAGTTTTTTGAACGACGGATATTTAACTTCGCTTACCATCATCATCGAAAGCAAAATCATAATCCCAGCCAGACCAAACCGCCAGATGCCAGTGGCAAAATCATGCTCATCCCACCACATGAGGAACAGCGTTAAAGATGCGACCAGGCCCGCAGCCGCCGGAATCGGAAAACCGAGAAATTCGCCACTCCCACCGGTGCTGCTCATGGCGGAAAGACAATTGAATCGCGCCAATCGTAACGCTCCGCAGATCAAATAAATCGATGCGATGAACCAGCCCACTTCAGGATTAGCAACAAAGACGTCGCGCAAGACAATGCGATGAACCAAAAACGCGGGTGCGGCGCCAAAGGAAATCAGGTCGGCCAGGGAGTCGAATTCACGTCCAAAAGGGCTTTCCGACCCTCCCATTCGAGCCACACGCCCATCCAACAAGTCGAAAATGCAGGCGAGGAAGATAAAAAAGAGTGCATTTTTTATCGTGTTATTAAAATTCGCGGAATGGGCATCCGCTTCCACAATCTTGGTTAGGGCCACAAACCCGCAGAAAAGGTTTCCGGCCGTCATCAGGTTCGGCAGGAAATAAATCTTCAGGCGTTGCGCGTCACCAATCACCGGCTTAGTTTCGAGGCCCATATTTCAGCCGAGCAATGCGACGATGCTCTGACCGCCAACGACTTTATCACGCAATTTGACCTGAATTGTCGCATTGAGCGGAAGGTAGATATCGGCTCGCGAACCGAACTGGATGAGCGCGATTCTTTCTCCCTTTTCCACAACATCGTTCATTACCACCCAGGGAATAATGCGGCGCGCAATTAAACCCGCAATCAAACGGACGGAAACTTTTTCACCAGGACGATCTGTCAGATTGAAACCGACCAGCACATTTTCGTTATGCAAAGCCGAATCGGTCCGCATCGCATTAACGAATTGACCGGAAGTGTGTTTTAAAAAGACCACCTGCCCTGCTACCGGCGCGTTTTGCACATGCACATCGAAAACTGAAAGAAATATGGAAACTCTTTTGCAACGTCCTCCCATGAATTGCTTTTCTTCAATTTCATCGATCACATCGACCGTTCCGTGTGCCGGAGACACCACGACGTTTTTCTCACCAGGCACAGTCGGGGTGGGATCACGAAAAAAGCTGACCGCGAAAATCGAAAAGAGGAGCCACAGAATGACGATAATCGAAACTGCCAATTTGAGTATTGAAGCAGCCACCAGTGCGGCGCCAACTGCCACAATCAATACCAGGCCGAGAGTGATCAATATCAGCTTTGTGCCCGCCTTCCGTGCTTTCCCCCGATGTTTCATTCGCATTATGCTACACCTTCATTCCTGATTTGGAAATGCGTTTAATCCAGGCGCTGCTATTTTCGTTTCGACCAACTTCGCGGTTAGGCTTTCCGATTGTCACAACCTGTTCTAGTCTCCGGTCTCAATGCGCACAAAATCTCTCCTCTTTTGTTTGCTTTTGAGTCGTATGATCAGCGCCGCGACTCCTGAACCATGGACAGACGAACGCTTGCCGGTCAGGGATGGTTTGGAACTTTGGCTCGATGCGTCGCACGAAACGGAGGCCCGGAAAGTCCATCAGCTCGCGATTTTACTTTCAGGAACTCCCGCCGATTTCTGGCATGATGGTTCCGGGCACAAACGGGATATGAGCCAACGGCTTCCCAATGCCCGCCCGAAACTAATCGTCACCCAACAAGGAGCCTATTTCAGTTTCGACGGAAAGGACGACACCTTCGCCGCCGGAAACCTTGGGATATCGCTAACAAATGTGAGCATCTTTTTACTCGCGGCTCCGCAGTCAAACGCTGGATTCTTCCGCGGCCTGTTCGCAATCAACCAATCGGGGCACAATGATTATACCTCCGGTCTAAATATTGATCTGGGACCGAATGGGTCGCAGAAATTCAGTTTTCTCAATTGCGAAGGCAGCGGTTTCGGAGGTGCGTCGCAATTAGTCACAACCGCATCCAATTTTGGACCATTTCATTCACTGGAAATTTTCAGCGAACCCAAATCCGTCGGCACCAGGCTTTGGATCGACGGGTCCCGGCAGGGTGAAAGAAGTCGAACCAGCTCATCGCTGGCCATGGATGAACTAACAATCGGCGCCCGTTGTTATTCCAATGGAACCGAGGCTCCCTACACGCAGGGATATCTGGACGGCGCAATCGCAGAAGTGCTTCTTTACAGTCGCATCCTTTCGGATTCGGAACGTGTATCGGTAGAGAAGTATCTTGAAGCAAAACGAAGCAAACTCCCGGCATTAAGTCAGGCGGCCTCATCCAAACGCGAAAATCCTCTTGTTACAGTTTCCAATACACCTCCCGTGCAGATGCTGGTCCCGGGATTCACTGTGCGTGAGCTTCCTTTGAATTTGCCAAACATTAACAATGTGAAATATCGACCCGACGGCAAACTTGTCGCAAGCGGCTACAACGGTCAGATTTTCCTGTTATCCGACAGCAATAGGGATGGGCTCGAAGACAAAGCTACTCTCTTTTGGGACAAGCCAACCTTGCGCGCTCCCATTGGAATGGCATTGACTCCTCCCAATTATGCGCGCGGCGAAGGAATATTTGTCGCCGCCAAGGGAAAACTATCATTAATCGTCGATACCAATCATGACGACGTCGCGGACCAGGAAATAATAGTCGCCAGTGGATGGAAGGAGCTCGGTCATGGGGTGGATGCACTCGGTGTCGCACTCGACCGGGAGGGGAATATCTTTTTCGGATTGGGCTGCGCCAACTTTACGGACGCTTACCTGATCGACAAGAGCAGCGGCCAATCCCGTTACGATCTAAAAAGCGAACGGGGTACCATTTTGAAGGTAAGCGCTGATTTTTCTCACCGCGAAATTCTCTGCACCGGGATTCGCTTTCCCGTTGCTCTGGCATTTACTCGCGACGGCGATCTATTCTCCACGGATCAGGAAGGAGCCACCTGGCTTCCCAACGGCAATCCATTCGATGAACTCTTGCAGATTCAGCCCGGTCGCCATTACGGATTTCCGCCGCGACATCCGAAACACCTGCCCAGCGTAATCGACGAACCAAGTGTTTTCGATTATGGACCACAGCACCAATCGACTTGCGGTCTTAACTTCAATGAACCGGTCGACAGTGGTCCAGTTTTCGGACCCGATTGGTGGCGCGGCGATGCGTTGGTGACGGGTTACTCCCGGGGAAGACTTTATCGAACGAAATTGGTCAAAACATCAACCGGTTACGTCGCACAAAATGACACGATCGGAGTTTTGAACATGCTAACGATCGATAACTGCGTTTCACCAAAAGGCGATCTAGTTGTGGCGGTTCACAGCGGAGCGCCCGATTGGGGTAGCGGTCCAAACGGAATTGGAAAGCTCTATAAAATTTCCTACAACGGCACCAACGCTCCGCAACCGGTACTCGCGTGGGCAGCCAGTCCGACCGAGATTAAGATCGCGTTTGACCGGCCACTCAAACTCGACCTTTTGAAAGATCTGGGAAAGCATACCGCTATCACATCGGGAAAATATATCAGCGCTGGCGATCGATTCGAATCGATCCGGCCCGGATACCAGGCCGTTCAAGATCAACTGATCGCTCCGAGAAACGATATTCCGGTTTTATCCACTGGCATCAGTCAGGACTTGCGCACCTTAATCGTTACGATTCCACCACAAAAGCACTGGATGAACTATGCGATTACACTCCCGGGGTTAGGTCGTCCCCAAACCAACGCAAAAGGAGATTTATCGCAAAACTCCGCAATTGACCTGCAATCCGATTTGCATGGTATCGAAGCTTCATGGCAGGGAAAAAGCGAACCCTGGGCGGGATGGCTTCCTCATTTCAACCTGGCGGTCGCTCGCGATTTAACCAGGGCCAGCGCGGAACCGGAAACTCTCTGGAGAAAACTCGCATTCGAAGGCACCCTAACTCTGCGCGCTCAACTCGACCTTTCGAACATGCTGAGGCCAGCCCTGCAACCTGGCACCCGTATTGACTACACCTGGCCTTCGGAAAAAGTGACACTGGCTTTTTCCTCCTCAGTTCCATTCAGTGCAAAAATCCCAACAAGCGAACTAAACGCGACCCGAGACGACTCAGGCCGATATAAATTGTCCTTATCACACGAACCGAAAGAAGGTCAGTGGCTGCCGCTCGAAATCCTGATCAAAACCGGGTCAACTTTGCCCGATTTCGAACTCGATTGGTTCACGAACGAAGACCCTCGCCCTCGTACCCTGCCCCTCCGTCGAATAATCCTTCCATGGGCTTCACCCGACCAACCCGGCGATACAATTAAGGATCCGAAGAGTCAGATTCCGGAACTCGCCGGGGGAAATTGGCTGCACGGTAAGCGTATTTTCTTCGGAGAGAAAGTCGCCTGCTATAAATGCCACCGGGTCCACGGAGAGGGAAATCAAATTGGCCCGGACCTTTCGAACCTGGTTCAACGTGATTACGGCTCAGTTCTGCGGGATATCACCGAGCCAAATGCGACCATCAATCCAGAACACATTGCCTACAATGTGGAACTCAAAAACGGTGATTTGTTGACCGGCATCATTAAAGGCGACACCGCTCAGGAAATCGTCCTGGCCGACGCATCCGGAAATCAGGTTTCATTGCGGAAAAATGAAATCGGGTCGATGAATCCCTCGACCATTTCGCTGATGCCAGAAGGTTTGCTCAAGGGTTTGTCGGCAGAGGAATCGAAGGGTTTGCTTGCGTTCCTCCTCACATCGCCGCTCGACCCGGCTCCGCTCGAGATTACGGGCGAACCGCCTGCACGGATGCGTGAAGAAATTAGCGCAATCACAAAGGCGACATCGCCTTCGGTGGGAAATCCAAAACCGCTGCGCATTCTTCTGGCCGCTGGGCCCAAGGATCATGGGGTGAACGAACATGATTACCCGCTCTGGCAACAACGCTGGGTGAAGCTTCTCGGACTGGCGGATGCGACTAAGGTGGATACCGCTTTTGATTGGCCACAACCGGAACAATTTCAAAATAATGATGTCATTGTTTTCTATTCGAACAACCCCGGATGGGAAGCAAAGCACGGGGTCGAACTCGACTCATTTCTCAAACGCGGGGGTGGGGTTGTCTATCTTCACTATGCCGTCGACGGACACAATGACGCCGAAGAACTCAGCAAACGGATCGGTCTGGCCTGGCGTGGCGGAGCCGCAAAATTTCGTCACGGTGCGCTTGACCTAAAAATCCTGAATTCGCACCCGCTTGCGCACGGTTTGGGTCCATTGCACTTAATTGATGAAAGTTACTGGCAACTCACCGGAGACCCAACGAGCATCGATCTGCTGGCGAGCGGGATCGAAGACGGCGTTCAGCAACCTCTTATCTGGACGCGGGCTCTGGGTAAAGGTCGAATTTTCGTGTCAATTCCCGGACATTATACCTGGACGTTCGATGACCCGTTATTCCGAATTCTCATTCTTCGAGGGATTGCCTGGTGCGCTGGTGAACCGGTCGATCGGCTCTCGGAACTCGCTACTATCGGAGCGCGTCTCGCGGACTAAGCAACCAAAGCCGAGATTCCAAGGTCGTGAAAGCGGCCGGCCCCGCTCTCTTGTGGCTGGCATCGGAATGTGATAAAAGTAAGGGGACGTGACGGTTCGGATTGAGGGGGCTGAATCGGCGTCAACGATATTAACGCCTATGATCATTCGCGATGCCATCACAGTGCCACTCCTGGCATTCACAGACGCTGATCATTGGCGTCCCGGCATCGGCGACCCAACTTTCATGGGCTGGTTCACAGTTGTCGCCTATTTCGTTGCTATGCTTCTGTCCTGGCGGGCTGCACAAACCTCTCCATTCGAACGAGGCGGACCGTGGTTGCTTACAGGTCGCAAGTTCTGGTGGAGCATGACCGCGCTCCTCCTTTGTCTCGGAATTAACAAGCAACTCGACCTGCAAACATGGTTCACTTTAACCGGAAAAGCGATGGCGAAATCGGAAGGGTGGTACGAAAAACGCCGGGTATTTCAGGTCTTTTTCATCGCCGCGATCGCTATCGGAGGAGTTATCTCAGTGGCGGGAGTGCTCTGGATCTTGCGATACCGACTCAAAGAATTCGGACTGGCGATGGTTGGCATCATTTTCCTGGGATGCTTCATCGTCGTGCGCGCGGCTTCATTCCATCACGTTGATCAACTGCTTTTGGCAGAAATCGGAGGGCTTCGCATCAACTGGATTCTCGAAGTCGGCGGAATAATTTGGGTCGGATTGGCCGCCTGGCTCGCCATCAAGCGGAATCGAACGGTTCGGGCGAATGCCGGGACTGGCTTTGTCTGGGTCACGGCCGGAGACCGCTTGTAAATCGCCGGGATGCGGAAGCGTTCCTGCCCAGAGCGAGCGTCCGGAATGTTCCATTCCTGCCGCCAGCGAGATCCTAACGAATACGCTCATTCCGATCGTGTGGCTGTACAGTTGTTTCACAGCCGCAAATAATGATCAATTATTCCCAACATAGTCGTTGAGAATCGGGCCGTAGGTCTTTCGTTGAACGTCCGTAAGTCCGGACGCTCTCAACGCTTCGACAATACTTTGGGGCGGCACGCATTCAGCGATGGTGGCCCAATAATATTCCATGAGCGTGGCGAGATCCGGATTACTCGTATGTCGCCGAGCCAGCCACGGTACAAATTTCTGCATGTAGAGACGTAGCATTTTGAATCCTATTTGAGAGTCGGGCCGGCTGATTTCCAGAATGAGCGCGCGACCGCCCGGTTTCAGCACGCGACGAAACTCCGTGAACAACGCGGGAAGACTCTCAACATGCCGAAGCGCGTACCCCATCACCACAAAATCAAAGGACCGATCGGCGAAAGGAAGGCGTTCTCCAATGGATTGAATCAATGAAATCGAGCGTGCTTTTTGATTTTCCAGGAGCATCCCCCGACTCGGATCCAGACCAATTAAATCAGCCGGTCGAACCCCGATTCGAAGCGCGGCTTCGGCAACCAGCCCGGTTCCAGTCGCAACATCGAGCACACGCATGCCCGCTCGCAATCCTGCCTTCTGGAGCGCCATCCGGCGATACAGCTTATCCATCCCGAAAGAGAGCACACTGCTGATCCAGTCGTAGTATTGGGCGGAGTTATCAAAAAGCCGGTTAACATAGGTCGCCCGGTTTTCAGGCTGCTGGTAGAACTCCGTCAGTGGAGCGTGAGGAGCAAGCACCGGATCATTTGGAGCAGGTGATTTCATTTTACAATGCCCGGCACCATGGGTTCAAGGGAAGCCCGCTCTCGTGACCCGAGCGGAACATTCCCTTCTAAAAATCTCCACGATCTCCATCCTTCCCGCAGTTCAAGCAACAACCAGCTTGCGAGAGCACGAAGCACCGGGATGACAGCAGACGGCGAGATCTCAAATCCCTTCACAAGTTTCTTGTGTCTCGCATTGCAACGGCCAAAAGTATTCGCTCGATACCGGGCCTCTGCGATACGCGCAAATCGCCGGTTGTAAAAGCGCATGAATTTGTAGAACGGAGTTGAAACTGGCGTCGAAAACAAGGGCTCCGAAAAAGCTTCGAGGCCTCGTTTATACGGTTGCCCCACTACTCCCAGGTAGTAGAGGCCCAGATCCAGGGAAAACGCGAGGCTCATCAATTCAAAATCACCCAGGTATTGATATTTGTCCTGGTAAAGCGCCTCGAACCAGCGTTGATAGCTCATCGTGAACCGCATATTGTGCTCAGCAACCGCTGCCGTAATGCACTCCCCTCGCCGCTCCTTAAGCACCAGTTGCACCGCAGAAATTGCAGTGAATGAAATCCAGTCCATGCCAGGACTGTAAAACGGATCAAGAAAGCCTGCCGCATCTCCGACCAGCACAAATCCATTTCCCGCCTGAAC
>JAQGOX010000802.1 GCA_028293365.1 Verrucomicrobiales bacterium
CGGAAGCACCTCCGCTAATTACGTTATCAGCATCGATAACAGCAGTTTCACCGGTACTCCACCTATCGCAGGTTTTGACGATCCGGAGTTTATTCATACTGGTCTTTACGGCGTATTTCTTGGACAAACCACGACGCTCGGATCTCTGGCGCAAAGCTTGCCCACGTTGCCAGGGAGGAACTACCAGCTATCTTTCTGGCTGCACAATCCGGCGAGCGGAACGCCGAACGAATTCCGAGTCGCCTGGGATTCCACGACACTTTTCGATCAGGTCGATATGGGTCCATTCGCGTGGACGAACATGCAATTTACGGTTACGGCAGACCGGACCAATTCGGTTCTTAAATTCTTTTTCCGAAATGATCGGCAGGCATTCGCCCTGGATGAGGTCGCCGTTGAACTTTTGCCGTCGCCGATGTTTCAGAACGTGACGGCAACCGATGGTTCAATTCGATTGATATTGAACGTACCAAACGGACTGGGATACCAACTACAATATACGACCGATTTGAATTCGATAGCCTGGACAAACCTGGGAGATCCGGGCATTGGCGGAGCCGATCCAGTGACAATTTCCGATTTAATTGGTTCAACCGAGCAACGATACTATCGCATCGTCAGATCGCAGTGATGTTGACAGTCGCTCACGGTCGCTTCATTTCAAAAGCGCCGCGGTCGTATTTCGAATCGTACCGTGAATTGAATTCTGTTGGGGTCGCGGAGCCCTCATAGGTGTAACGCCCGCCCGCAAGTTTCCCAAGATCGGCTTCACCTTTAAAAGTACGCTTGCCACCTTCGTTGGTGACGACCAGGGGGACCGTATAGCCGAAGCTTAGGATGTGTTTGTACTTCGCATGAAAACGTGCGGTGTAGTGTTGATCATCGGCTTTGGTGATGACACAACGCAATTTGTCATTATGGCCACTGGAATCGCTTTTCCAGGTACCGAGCCAGCGACCGGAGATGTCCTCCGCAGGAGGCGGTCCCTTTGCTGACTGACGCCATTCGCGTTGGAAGGTTGAGCAGCCGGAGAGTAAGCCGCAAAAAATAAAGCCCAATGCGGCAGTTGTAGTGATAAATCTGATCTTACGTTTATTCATAGAATCAGTTGGTCAGAAATGTGCCGTCGTTCGTGGTGACGCGCACGAATTCGGGCAACTTTTTTCCATCGAAGCGGATTACAAGCGTGTGTGTGCCTGTGGTCACATCCGCAGTAACGTCATTGTTTCGAGCGGCGGCCTTGCCGTCGATCCAAACCGGAGAACCCCCGAGATTTTCGATTTGGAAATGGGCGGTGCCGGCTTTTGCGGCTTCGAATTGAACGGCTCCGTAAACTCCATCGGGATTACGATAGCTGACCGCCGCCATTCGCTTCTCAAGTTCCGATTTCGGAAAACGACCGTCCACAAGCGAGAACGAGGGCAACCAATCCGGTGTGTTAACGCCTTTGCTCAGGACCCCTTCGTCGCCGAATTGCGCGGTGTCCACGGTTACGGGAAAGAGGCGCCAGAGGCGGGCGACATTTCCCTTGGAGGCGTCGTAGGCACCCGGCTTGCCCAATTCCGAAAGGAACCGATACAGATCGGTCTGATCCCCTGCGCTCAACGCGTCGATGAGGCCGGCGGGCATCAAGGATCCTGACATGGTCTTTTTCTCGATGTTATTCTTGGCAACGGAAACATCTTTATTGCTCGCGTCGCGGAGGATCAATTGATCGCTGGTTTCACGCACCAAAATGCCGGAGAATTCCTGTCCGTCTTTGGTTTCAATCAAGAGCGAATGAAAACCTTCTTTGACCTTTCGGTTGGGGAACTGCACCGATTCGACGATGTAATCGACCTGCGCACTGGCGCCCATTGAAGTCAGGTCGGGGCCGACTTTGCCGCCCACGCCGCCGATCGAATGACAACCAACGCATCCCAGTTCCGGGCGTCGATAAATGAGTTCACCACGAGCCGCATTTCCTTTTGTGGATACGCTTGTGATTAGTTCCTGAAGCTCCGCCGGAGTCAGGTTTTTGGCTTCGTCTTCGGCATCAATACTGCGGGCGAGCGTGAGGATCAGGTTTGGTTCGTTGCGCCCACCTTCGCGGGCAGCGCGAAGTCCTGTTTTGGCCATAAGGGCCGGCAAGCCTGATTTTGGCAACGCCGAAGCGACTTGTGCGGAAGCTCCTTTGATGCTCAAGACGGAGCGCCAGAGGCTCAGTGATTCAGCCTCGTTCGGAGTGTCGGTCAAAACTTCGATCAGGTTCGGGATCGCCGCTTTCAGGTCCAGAGCGGCGAGAGCCTGAACAGCGCGCTGGCGGCCTGCGAGGTCGGTTTCTTTTCCGGCGAGTTTCTTGAGACCTTCGACGGATGGGCCGCCGCCGATTTCACGCAAACTTTGAAATGCAGCGTCCCGGACCGGGAGCGGCTTTGCTTTATCGCCCGCTTCCGTGAGGAGGGCGGAGGTGAGAGGTGCGAGCTTCCAGACGCCGGCGAGCTTGGCCGATTCGGTTTGAATCGACTGGTCCGCATTACTCAACAGATCCGACATTCCGGCGAGCTCGCCTTCGGGTCGTTGCTGGCGCAAACGAGCGGCATCCGCCAGGGCGGCAAGCGCTTTGGCGGTGGCCTTGGTGTCGAAGCCATTTTTCAGGATCTGGTCGTAGAGCGCGCGCAGTTCCTTCTTACCGCCGGCTTTACCGATCAAATCGATCCATGGGCCTGAACCATCACGGGCGATCGGTGCTGCTTCGAGTAACTTAGCGAGGACGGTGCTGGCCAATTCCGGCGGAATAGCACGCAAACCAAATTCAAGCTGCTTTTCGTGACCTTCCACTTTCCACGCTCCTGATTGCAGCGCGGCGACCCAGGGATTTGCGAGATCATTGATGCTTAGCCAGACCGCGTAATCAAGGAACCGGTCCAGTGGCTTGTCAGTAAGACTGAGCACGAGGTCGGCGGCCTCGGCGGTTTGCAATTCCGCGAGGGATCGCACCGCTTCCAGACGGACACGTAGATAATCATCCTTTAAGAGTGGCGCGAGTAATTGCGCCGGTTCTTTTAAGCGCGGGTGCCAATAGCTAACGACGCGCGCGCCGGCGGCGCGGATGCGTCCATCTTGTGCATGCAGGACTTTGTTCAGCAGCGCGGGTTCGACGACGTCAAGCCCCTGATACATCCAAAGCGCTTCGAGCAAGGCCATTTCGGAAGTCTGCGCCTGGGTCCAGGCATTCAGCTCAAGTTGGATCGTCGGATTTTTTTCGAGAAGCACGCGGCGCGAGCGCTGCCGGGTGTAACCATTCGTGGAGAGCAGATTGCTCAGCAAATCCTGCGTGCTCGCTTTAGTAAAATCAACCGGTTTAACCAGCGGACGGCCCTTGACGGTGACGCGCCAGATTCGACCGTGTTCATGATCGCGGCGAGGATCGCGGAAATCGACTTCGCCGTGCTGGATGATCGGGTTGGACCAATCCGCTATGTAGAGCGCGCCATCCGGACC